>CAJYHU010000287.1 GCA_913774655.1 uncultured Luteibacter sp.
CTCGTATCCCTGCAGGTTCGGCACCAGCACCGGGTAGGCGACGCCTGGCACCTTGTGGATGCCGGCGAACACCTCGGCGGCGTCGGCCAGCTGCGGCACCCATTTGGGGCTGACGAAGCTGGTCGCCTCGATGGTGGCGAGGCCGGTCGCCGACAGGCGATCGATCAGCGCGATCTTCACCGCGGCGGGCAGGAGGATCGTTTCGTTCTGGAGGCCGTCGCGGGGACCGACTTCGACGATGCGTACGTGATCGGACATGGCGTTTGCCTTCATGCCGGTTCGGCGAAACGGACGAGGACGCTGTCGGCGTCCACGAAGTCGCCCTGCGCGGCGGAGATCGACTCGATGGTGCCGTCACGCGGCGCCTTCAAGGCCAGTTCCATCTTCATCGCCTCCATCACGAGCAGTTCCTGGCCTTCGACCACCGCATCGCCGGGTGCGGCACGCACCAGCACGATGCGCCCGGGCATCGGTGCCACGACATGGCGCGCCGCATCGCCGGCGGCCCCGGCCCACGCGTAGGCCGGGGCACGCTCGAACACCCAGCGGTGGCCGTGTTCGTCGTGCACGCGCGCCCGCGGACCGCGCAGGGCCAGGGGCAGGCGACGGGCCTGATCGTCGAAGCGTGCCGAAAGGATGCCATCGGCCAAGCGGGCTCCCGAGACGGTGCAGGTGGCCTCGCCCTGGGTGAGCACGTAGTGCCCGTCGTGGCCGTGTGCCTCGATCTCGTGCCGCGTATCGCCCTCCAGCAGCGCCACCACGCGCTTGCCGGCATGGCCGATCCGCCACGCGTCGGCGGCGGCCCAGGGCGAGTGCGGGTCGCCTGCCGGGGCGGCGTGCTCGGACTCGTCCGCCAGCAGCATCGCCACGGCGGCGGCGAAGCGCTCGGTCGCGCCCGCGTGGGTGTCGCCGGTGAGGAACTCGTCCAGGTGACGGTCGAGGTAGCCCGTGTCGATCCGGCCTTCCACCACCACCGGGTGGCCGGCGAGCCGTTCGAGGAAGGCCACGTTGGATTTCGGCCCGACGATGTCGGTGAGCGCGAGGGCGTCGCGCAGCCGTTGCAGGGCACTGGGACGGTCGACGTCATGCACGATGAGCTTGGCGATCATCGGGTCGTAGAAGATGGTGACCGTGTCGCCGGCCACCACGCCCCCGTCCAGGCGCACATGGCGCGAAGGCGCGGGCAGGTCGAGCGCCGCGAGGCGGCCCGAACCCGGGAGAAAGTTCGCCTCGGGATCTTCGGCGTACAGCCGCACCTCGATCGCGTGCCCGCGTGCGTGCACCTGCTCCTGGCGCAGGGGCAGCGGCTCCCCCGAGGCGACCCGCAACTGCCACTCGACCAGGTCGAGACCGAGGGTTTCTTCGGTGACCGGGTGCTCGACCTGCAGGCGGGTGTTCATTTCCATGAAGAAGAACTCGCCATCCTGGCCCACGATGAATTCGACGGTGCCGGCGCCGACATAGTCCACCGCCCGCGCCGCCGCGACGGCGGCCTCGCCCATGCGGGCCCGGCGGTCGGCATCGAGGAAGGGCGAGGGCGTTTCTTCCAGCACCTTCTGGTAACGACGCTGTGCCGAACACTCTCGCTCGTTGAGATGGATGACGTTGCCGTGGGTATCGCCGAACACCTGGAATTCGATGTGCCGCGGATGGTCCACGTAGCGTTCGAGGATGACCCGGGTGTCGCCGAACGCATTGGCGGCCTCGCGCTGGGCCGAGGCGAGGGCGTCGGCGAAGGCGTCTGCGTCGCGCACGATGCGCATGCCCTTGCCGCCACCGCCGGCCGCGGCCTTGATCATCAGCGGAAAGCCCGTGCGCGCGGCTTCGTCGGCCAACCGGGCGGGGTCCTGGTCGTCGCCGTGATAGCCCGGCACGAGGGGCACGGTGTGCTTCTCCATCAGCGCCTTGGCGGCCGCCTTGGAGCCCATCGCGTCGATGCTTTCCGGCCGGGGGCCGATGAAGGCGATGCCGGCCGCCGCGCAGGCTCGCGCGAAATCCGTGTTTTCCGAAAGGAAGCCATAGCCCGGGTGGATCGCCTGGGCACCGGTCCGGCGAGCGACCTCGATGATGGCGTCGCCACGCAGGTAGGACTCCGCCGGCCGGGGGCCACCGATGGGCCAGGCCTCGTCGGCGAGGCGGACGTGCTGCGCGTCGGCGTCCGCGCTGGAGTACACGGCCACGGTGCGGATGCCGAGTCGGCGGCAGGTCCGGATCACGCGGCAGGCGATCTCGCCGCGATTGGCGATGAGAATGCAGTCGAACATGCGGCTCCCGGCGGTGCGAAAGAGGGGGATGGGAAAACCCCGAAAGCTATCAGAATCGCGTCGCGCGGCGGGTTGCGCCGCAGCATCGCCGGGCGCGCCGATTTGCAGTGAGGGGGCGCGTCGCCTAGCCTTGGAGGTCCGCCGGTGCCGTGCGCGCCGGCCTTTTCCCCAGCAAAGCGAGAATTTCATGCAGATCGCCGACCGCAACGTCGTTTCCTTCCACTACACGCTGACCGACGACCAGGGCGCGGTCATCGACAGCTCGGAAGGACGCGAGCCGCTGGCTTACATCCATGGCGAAGGCCATATCGTGCCGGGCCTGGAGAAGGAGCTTGCCGGCAAGCAGGCCGGCGACAAGTTCAAGGTGGACGTGGCGCCCGAAGAGGGCTACGGCCCCCGCCACGACGAGCTGATCCAGGTCGTGCCGCGCGCCGCCTTCCAGGGCGTGGAAGACCTCCAGGTGGGCATGCAGTTCCAGGGGCGCAACGACCAGGGCAGCATCAACGTCACCGTCAGCAAGATCGAGGGCGACAACGTCACGGTCGACGGCAATCACCCGCTCGCCGGCCAGACGCTGCACTTCGACGTGGAAATCACCCACGTGCGCGAAGCCACCGACGACGAGATGGCCCACGGCCACGTCCACGGTGAGGGCGGCCACCACCATTGATCGACGCCCAGTGACGCGTGAGCCGGCCCGGTTCACGCGTCACTGGCGGCGCGAGGCGCCTCAGTACCAGTCCAGCAGCGACACGCCCACGCCGAGGTAGCTCGCCCGGTGGTTGTAGTCGATCATGCTTTCGCCGTAGCCGTTGAATGCCTCCAGGAAACCGCGCAGGTTGCCCACGAGCGGGAAGCTCCACGTGAATCGCAGCGAACCATGCGAGCGGTCGCCGGACCGGAACGAATGGCGGGCGGCGAGGGCGAATTCGTTGCGGCCCAGTTCGTGCACCACCTGGATTTCGCCGCGGCCCATGTAATCCTGGATGTCCGGGTTGTCGTCGTTCTTGCGGTCTTCCGGAATACGCCACCACGGACGCAGCATCACCGTCCAGCCTTCGCGTTCGAAGCCGATGTCGGCGACCACGCGGTTCCAGCTGCGTGACAGCGGATCGGCGCGGCCGTTGGACTGGTGATTGATGCCGATGCTCGCCAGGCGGCCGGTCCACCCGAAAATCTCGTAGTTCGTCGCGAACGCGAGCAGCAGTTCCGGTTCGTAGTTGGTCTCGCGGAACGGGCGCGAGTTTTCCTTGTTGTAGACCTGCCAGCGGGACGACTGCGTGTAGCCCACCCACAGGTCGCCGTTGTTGCCGAACAGGTTTTCGCCGATCTTCGTCTTGAGCGAAATCTGGAACTTCGCCTCGGTGCGATCCAGGTCCTGCGGCGTGCTCACCGTATGGTCGGGCGCGGGGCTGTGCGGCGTGTCGTTCTGACGCGACGCCATGAACACGGGCAGCACGTAGGTGGGGCGATAGCCGCGCAGGTTGAACGTGCCCAGCTTCGATTCCGGCGAGAGCTCCCAGCGGCTGTCGAGCAGCGACAGCGGTCGCTTGACGTCGTGCGAATCGCGCGTGGCCACGTCGACGCTGACGGTGTCGGCCTTGTCGTCCGTTTTCTTTGCCGCCTGCGGCATCTGCGTGCGGCCCACCGCCTTGTCGTAGCAGAGCAGGCGCTGCGCGTCGGTCTCGATCCCGGAGCAGGCGCGGATGTCGGTTGGGCTGGGGTTCTGCGCGAGCGCGGTGGTCGCGGAGAGGCAGGCATAGGCGCCGAGGACGCCCGCCACGGTGAAACGCTTCATTGGATCGCTCCCTGGGTCCGGCCGGATCGCCGGAGGAAGCGGAGTGTATCCACCGTGCACGTATGAGAAACGTGGATGAACAAAGGGAGGGCCCAAGGCCCTCCCTTTGCGGATGTCACCCGATGGTCGGCTTACTGGCCGGGTGCACCGGAGTGCTTGAGCCACTTTTCGTATTCGGCCTTGCTGATGCGACCGTCGCGGTTTGAGTCGGCGTATTCGAAGTCATTGGCGAGCAGCGGATAGGCCGCGGCCTGGGTCGGCGTGATGCCGCCCTTGCCGCCCGACAGCGTCTTGAAGTCGGGGGCCGGGCCGGCCGGGGCCGCCGGGCCCGGACCGCTGTTGACGGTCACCGGGCCTTGCGGGGTTTTCATGGTGTCCGAGGTGGTGTCCGGACCCATGGCGCCACCCGGGGGCGGCGGAGGCGGCGCGTCCGAGGCCGGCGGCGGCATGCTGCCCGCGGGCGGATGCGGCGGCGGCGGGGGCGGCGGCATGCTGCCCGGCGCCGACGGCGGGGGCGGCGGCATCTGACCCGGGGGCGGCGGCGGAGTGGCTTCACCCGGCGGCGGAGGCGGGACCTGCTGCTGCGGCATGTTCGACGGGGCCGGATCGGCCGGCGGCGGCACCTGGGCGAACGCTGCGCCGGCCAGCAGCAGCGAAGCGCCGAAGGCGACGGCACACACTTGCTTCTTCATGGAAAGCCTCCTCATTGGTGAGCGTGACGAGTAGCCGCGAACGCCCTCGTTCGCGACGACGTTGCCGACGCTAACAAGGCGCGATTTAATGGTGGCCCAACTGAAAAAAGGCCTCACCGTGGCATCACGCGTATCCGACGATTCTTCGACGCGACGCGTGATTGGCCTGTCCCAACGCTCGGCGCAACGTCTTCACCTGCACGCGCAGGGCCTGCTACGGCGCCCCTCCCGCAAGGCCCGCGTCGCCGACGTCGATGACGCGATCTCGCGCATGGCGCTGTTGCAGATCGGTACGATCCACGTCGTCGCGCGCAGCCCTTACCTGGTGCTGTTCTCGCGGCTGGGCGGCTATCCGCAGGGATGGCTGGACGATGCGCTTGCCGATGGCCGCATCGCGGAGTGCTGGGCGCACGAGGCGTGTTTCGTCCCCGTCGGCGAATACCGCTACCACCGCGATTACCGTCCCGGCCGCGCCAGCCACTGGGCACTGAAGAACGCGCGACGCGTCCACGCCGACGCGCGCGGGGACATGGAGGTGCTCCTGGAGCGCATTCGCCGGGAAGGCCCCGTGCGGGCTGCCGATTTCGAACGCGGTACCGCCGCCGGCACGGGGTGGTGGGGCTGGAAGCCCGAAAAACGCTGGCTGGAAGCCTGGTTCGCCCTGGGCGAGTTGATGGTGTCGCGGCGGGAGCGCTTCCAGCGTGTCTATGACCTCGCCTCGCGCGTGACGTCGCGTTGGCCGGAGCCGCCGCCGACGGAGCCGCTCGACGAGGCGACCATACGTCGGCATTTCATCCTGGCCAGCGTGCGTGCGCTAGGTATCGCGAAGGCCCGTTGGATCGCGGATTATTTTCGTCTGCGCCTCCGGGTCACCGCGGACGAGCTCGCGCCGTTGGTCGATCGCGGGGACCTCATCGAAGCGACGGTCGACGGCTGGAACGAACCGGCCTACGTGCATCGCGATCATGCCGCGGCGTTGGACCAGGCCTCGCTCGGCAGGCTGCGAGCGTCGCGCACGACCTTGCTGTCGCCGTTCGATCCCGTGGTCTGGGATCGCGACCGCGCACGCGACCTGTTCGGTTTCGATTATTCGCTCGAGTGCTACGTCCCGGCGCCGAAGCGGCGCTATGGCTATTACGTGCTTCCCATCCTGCACCGGGGCCATCTCATCGGGCGACTCGATGCCAAGGCGCATCGCCAGGAGGGTGTGTTCAGGGTGAACGGGCTGTGGTTGGAGGCGGGCGTGGAGCCGTCGGCATCGATAGTGGACGCCGTGGCGGGAGCGCTACGCGAGTGCGCGGCGTGGCATGGCACGCCGCGCGTCGTCGTGGCGCGGAGCGAGCCGCGCGCTCTCGCGCGACGGATCGCCGCGCTTTTGCGCGATTAGGGCGAGGTGGACGCCGGCGCGGGCGAGGGCACGTCGGCGCAGGACTTGCCGCGGAGCACGTCCTTGAGCTGGCTGGCCAGCGAGGTGCAGCGGGCCGAGAGCTGGTCGCGCATGTCCGGGTCCTGCGACTGGCGCAGCAGGATCGTCCGCATCATGTCGTAGCGCGCGTCGATCTGGTCGCGGGGAAAGACACCCGCGGCGAGGTGGCAGCTCTTGTAGCTGGCGAGGTATTCGTCGCAGGACGCGATGCCCGTGCTGTTGGGCAGCGGGGCATCCTTGGGCTTGGTGGCGCGGGTCGCCGCCTTGGTGGTGGTGGACGCCGTCGAGGTCGTGGTGGTGCGCGCCGGCGTGCTGGTGCTGGCCGGGCTGCTCACCGAACGGGTCGCGGTGGTCGTGCTGCGGGTGCCGTGGTCGGCGCAGGCGGCGAGCAGCGCGAGGCCGACGGCAAGCGGAACAAGGCGGGAAACGGTTGGGGTCATCATGGCGGCGGTCCCTGGTGTGGATCGGCGGAACGAAGGTGCTTGGAGGGTCGCAGGACGGCTGCGACGCGGCCAGAGCATGGGGCCAGAGGGGGTGAACGAAGTGTCAGTATGCGAACGTCCCGATTCCCGCCATCGCTATTTGCCACGGAGGAGGGTATGATCTCGCCACTGTGTTTGCCGGGGTCATAGAGTTACGTTGACCCGATGCCGCTGATCACGAATCCGCAACATCGCTTCGCTCCTCGCGTTTCCTTGCACACCAGTAATCGGTGACTTCCCATAGGTCACTGGTTTCATTCGTTATTTAGTTATTGGAGTGTTTTATGCAGGATCGTGAGATCGGCACCGTCAAGTGGTTCAACGACGCCAAGGGCTTCGGCTTCATTTCCCGTGAGAACGGTCCGGACGTGTTCGTGCACTTCCGCGCCATCCAGGGCAACGGCTTCAAGTCGCTCGCCGAAGGCGAGAAGGTTTCCTTCAAGGTCGTCAACGGCCAGAAGGGCCTGCAGGCTGAGGAAGTGAACAAGGCCTAAGCCTTTTCACACCTGAGTTTCGAAAAGGCCGGGCGGCGACGCCCGGCCTTTTTTTAATGCCTTCTTCACCGATCCTGGACGCATTTGCCGTTTTTTCATAGGCCTGCCGTGATCGACGTCAAAAAATCATCGTGTGTAGGGTTTCCCCTACAGAACTTATCGCAAATGTGGTTATGATCCGATCTACTGTGTTTGCGCGGTCACGCGAGTGACCCGATGTACGCGACTCGTTTTGCGCTCCATCGCCTCACCCAGCCATGCATGCCCAGTAACGTCACCGGTCGTCATGACCGGGTTTTCGAGTTCCGATAGAGGTATGTGTAATGGCAACTGGTACGGTGAAGTGGTTCAACGACGCCAAGGGTTTCGGTTTCATCACCCAGGACGGCGGTGGCCCGGACGTATTCGTGCATTTCCGTTCCATCCAGGGCAACGGCTTCAAGTCGCTGCAGGAAGGCCAGAAGGTCGAATATGAAGTGACCCAGGGCCAGAAGGGCCCGCAGGCCGACAACGTCAAGGCCATCTGACGCCTTGCCGGGACGGCTCCGCGCCGCCCGCATGGTTTCGATTCGACTCCTCCGGGTCCTGACCCGGGGGAGTTTTTGTTTCGCAGCAGGCCTTCATGCGCGACGATCCCCCCGACGCCTCCGTCCTGAGGCAGATCCTTCCCCTCACCATGGCCGACGGCGCGCGCGCCGAACTGCGCCTGCATCGACCGCCCGACGTGCCGCGCGCCAGCCTCCTGTGGGTGCCCGCGCTGGGCGTGGCGGCCCGCCATTACGACGCGTTCGCGCAGGCCATGGCTACCCGCGGCATCGCCGTGGGGGTGCACGAGTGGCGTGGCC
>CAJYHU010000288.1 GCA_913774655.1 uncultured Luteibacter sp.
GTCACGGCCACCGAGCAGGCCGTGGCCGCCGCCACGCGCACCGTGCGCGACGATCCATGGTTGCTGGGCTACTTCGCCGACAACGAGCTGGCGTGGGCGGGGCAGGATCCCCAGGGGCGCTGGGCGCTCGCCATGGGCGCGTTGGCCCAGGGGCCCGAAAGCCCGGCCAAGCAGGCCTTCATGGCCCAACTCAAACAGCGCTACCCGGACGTCGCGGCGTTCGCGAAAGCGTGGGGCGTCGAGGCGACCGACTGGAACCACGTCGCCGCCGCGGGCTTCCATGCGCCCGATCCCAACGAAGCGCATCCGGCCATCGCGGCTGACGACATCGCCTTTCTCAAGGCGTACGCCACGCGTTATTTCCAGACCGTTGCCCAGGTGCTGAAGAAGGCCGATCCGCACCATCTCTTCCTCGGCGGTCGACTTGCGGTGCGCACGCCGGAAGTGGAAGAAGCCAGCGCCACCGTCGCCGACGTCACCAGCATCAACACCTATACCGACCTGCCGGAACATGGTTTCGACGTGGCCGAATTCCGTCGGTGGGACAAGCCGGTGATGATCACGGAGTTCCACTTCGGCTCGGCGGACCGGGGTCCCTTCGGCAACGGCGTGGTCGGGGTGGCCAGCGAAGCCGAACGAGGCAAGGCCTACGCGCGCTTCGTCGATGCGGCGAACGCGTCGGGCGTGATCGTGGGCACGCACTGGTTCCAGTACGTCGACCAGCCGGTGACCGGTCGCGTGCTCGACGGCGAAAACGCGCACATAGGGCTTGTCGGCATCACCGACATCCCGTTCGACGGCTTCACCCGCGACGTGACCGCGACCAACGCCCGCGTAGGCGGTGGATCAGGCAGCGGGCGCGGCCGATAAGCCCACGTGGGCTTCGCGCGCGGCGGTGCGGCCGATCGCGAAGCAGAGCGGTTCGGCCATGCCCACCAGGGTGCTGATGGCCAGGTTCTGGTTCACCGCGTAGCTCATGGAAAAAGCGATGCTGAAGTGCGTCGCCGCGAACTTGATCGAACGGGCCATGACGGACTCTCCAATAAGAATGACTCTCATTATGGGGATCGCCATCCCCGAGTCCAACGCATCGTTTCGATCGCCGCGATAGGTGGGCCCTATCGATGCAGCGTGGTGCCCACCACCATCACTACCATCATGACCATCGCCACGGCCATGCAGGCGCTGGTGGGCTTGACCCGGCGGGCATCCACGCGGGGCACGAGGCGCCAGACCAGAAACGCGCCGATCAGCATCCCCACCACCAGCACGCCACGCATCCAGGGCAGGGCGAACACCGATTGGCCCGCGGCCTGCCCGTGCTGGGCAGCGATCACCAGACCGCCAAGCGCCACCACAGAGAGCGCCCACAGCAGGCTGGCGAAATAGGCCCGGTTGAACACCACCGGGGTGCGCTCCAGCCAGCGCAGGATTGCCCAGATCATCACGGCCGGCACCACGGCGGCGGCGCTGGAATAGATCACCCACCAGATGGCGGCCGAGAGCAGGGTCAGCAGGGGCTGGGTCATTCGTAGCGCACGCCGAAACGGGTCATCGCCTTGCTCATGAGCCAGGCGGGGCCGATCAGGAGGTATTGCAGGTCGGTGAGAAACGACGGCCGCTTGCCTTCGATGCGATGGCCGACGAACTGGCCCACCCATGCCACCACGAACACCCCGACGGCCAGCCAGGCGAGGTTCGTGGCGCCGATGCCGCGGTAGAGGATGTCGGTGACGAAGGCCAGCGTCACGAAGGCGGCGGCCATGGCCACGCCGATGGCTCGCGAGAGCCGGTAATAGTAGAAGCAGAAGGCGAGGAACATCGCCACCACCGCCCACAGACCGGGCCGGCCCAGCCACGTGGGCACCGGGATCAGCCAGACGAAGGCGACCACCGTCCAGGTGATCGCCGGCACGCAGATCCAGTGGATCAGCCGGTTGGTCGGGTTCTGGTGGTCGCGGCTGTAGTTGCCGAACCACGTCGCTGCGTCGCGCATGCCCTGCCTCCGTGAAACCCGCCCGCGGGACCGCTACGTTAGCTCAATCGCAACCCGGCGAGCTTGTCGAGCGCTTCGGCGTATTTGTCGGCCGTGCCCTGGATGACGTCGGCGGGCACCTTCGGGGCGGGCGGCTGTTTGTTCCAGCCGATGCGCTCGAGGTAGTCGCGGACGAACTGCTTGTCGTAGCTGGGCGGGCTGATGCCCACCTCGTAGCCCTCGGCAGGCCAGAAGCGCGAGGAATCCGGGGTGAGCATCTCGTCCATCACGTGCAGCACGCCGTTCTCGTCGGTGCCGAACTCAAGCTTGGTGTCGGCCACGATGATGCCGCGCTCGGCCGCGTAGGCGGCGGCGAAGCGGTAGATGTCCAGGGTGGCCTGGCGCACGGCGTTGGCGAGCTCTTCGCCCACGGCGGCGACCACGGCATCGAAGCTCACGTTTTCGTCGTGATCGCCCACGGCGGCCTTGGTCGATGGCGTAAAGATCGGTTCGGGCAGTTTTTCGGCCTGGCGCAGGCCGGGCGGCAGGGTGATGCCGCAGAGCGCGCCGGTGGCCTGGTAGTCCTTCCAGCCCGAGCCGATCAGGTAGCCGCGGGCGATCGCCTCCACCGGCACCGGCTTCAGGCGCTTGGTCACCACCGCGCGCTTTTCGTAGAGCGCCGGATCCACCCCGGCCGGCAGCACCGAGGCCAGATCGTCG
>CAJYHU010000289.1 GCA_913774655.1 uncultured Luteibacter sp.
GTACCAGGACACGATCGGCGCGTTCCTGACGGCTCCGAGCCACGGCGACGGGACCACGGGGCACGGCTAATCCCGTGACGCGACCGGTGCGGGCACGGCCGTCGTGGCCGCCCGCATCGGTTGCGAAGGGCTTGGTGAGTTATCTGCCTGCGGACCCCAGGACGCTCCTCAACGGGCGGTGCCCTGGCGGTGGGCATCCAGCCATGACGCGATGCGCGACACCACCTCCGACTCGATGCCGAAGTAGCCATGCGGTGTCAGCGAGCCGCAGTCGCGGTCGGATTTTTTCACGCCGCCACTCACCTCGAGCACATGGACGTCGGGACTCGACGTCATCGACGCGGCGATCCTGGGGGCGTTTCCCGGCGGCGCGACATCGCAGCGGTCGTCACGATTGGCGACGACCAGCGCCGGCACGCGCACGTGCGCCGGGTCCGCGTCGAACACCGTTTCGCCGCTGCCTCCCTTGACCGACACCGACTCGGTAAGCACGAGGCCGGCAAGACGTCCCTCAGGTGCATGCGCCGCGCCGTTCATCGCGGCGATGGCTCCCTGGCTCGTCCCCAGGAGAAACACCGGGCCGCCGACGTGCGCGTGCGCATACGCGATGAGCTCCTCCACCCGCTGGCCGTAGGCCGGGGTGCTGCGCTGGCCGCGCAGGTTGGCATGATCGATCGTGTCGGGTATCACCACCGAGTAGCCGTGCGCGTTCCACAAGGCACGCGTGCGCACGACGACGTTGTGTCCATGGCGGATGTCGCCGTCGCCGTGGAGGCCCACGTCACCCTCGCCACCGGGCAACATGACGATCGTTCCTTTGGACGGGGTGGCTTTCGCCACGAGTATCCGTTGCATGTCGCCGTCGGCGAAGCGAAGGGTCTGGATCGCGTCGGTGTCGCCGCGGGGTCCCCCCTCGGCGGGCGCCCCTGATGCGGTGAGCGTGCCGCAGAGAGCGAACATGAGCGTGGCGAAGCTTTTCATGGACGACGGCATCATGTGGCGTTGCGGCTGAGCTTAAGCGCTTTCGTTCGACCGCGACGCGTTTTCGGCACCGCGTCACGTTCCGTGGGACACCGCACGGGAACTCGCAAGATTTCGTCCGGCGCTTCTGCCACCCTCGGGGCTCGTTGCACAGACTCCTGGAGGGGAACGGCGTGAGCGCTGGCGCGGAGCATTGGAGGTCCTGGGGGCAGCATGTCGCCGTCGCGGCGGCGTACGCGGCTTTCTACCGGATCGCCTACCAGTTGAGCATGGCCCATTGGGAGCTCACGGTGGGCTTTCGCCTGTGCTGCCTGTTGCTGGTGCCCACGCGTTTCTGGCCGGCGCTTGCCTTCGGTGAATTTTTGCCGGTGTTGGAAAATGCGCTGGCCTGCAAGGACGACTTCGGCTCGACGTGGGCGATGGTGGCGTCTCTGCCGCAGATCGTGCTGTGCATGGCGGTGATGAAGCCCTTGCGCCGATGGGGCGCCCTGCGCGACGCCGACGGCGGCATCCACATGGGCTACGTCATCGCGGCCACGCTCGCCTGCGCGCTCATGAGCACGCTGCGCGACACGGTCTCGCTGGCCGTCGCGCTGGCCGGGCTTTCCAGGGAGGGCGTCGACGTGCATACGCTTTACGTCGGTTTCAGTGCTTACCTGCTCGGCGGCTACCTCGGCGGTCTCACCCTCGTGCCGACGTTGCTCGCGCTGGAGGATCGGTTCCGCGCCGGGCCGTCCTGGGCGACGTTCTGGCGCAGCGCCCTCACGCGCGACATGTGCGTCGGGGTGGTTCCTGCCCTCATCCTCCTGACATGGCTGGCGAATACCGCCGACGGCCAGGCGGCGCAGCAGGCCGCGCGCCTCGCGATGCTGGTGACGGCGGTGGCCATGGCATGGCGCCACGGGTGGCAGGGCATGGCGGTTGCCGGCACGGGTGCCAGTGTGGCACTGGCCCTGACCAGTCACGTCGTGCGCGACCCGGCGGTGATCTATGGCCAGGTCGCGCTGGCCCTGGTGATCTCCGCGGGCCTTCTGATGGGCGGCAAGCGCCAGCCCGCCGCCCATCCGCTGCTGCGAAACGGCTAAGCCTCAGGGACCGCCCTTGTTGCACTCGATCGGATCGGTCTTGCAGTCGGTCGGTACGAGCATCAGCCGGGCGGTGCCATCCGCCTGGGGTGCGACGAACGCCTGGACGGTGTCGTCCTGGTAGACCTGCACGGACTGCCGACTGGCCGGCGGCGGCAGGGGCTCGTCCGGCGTGGAAAGATTGCCGGCGTCGCTACCGATGGGCAGCCCCACAAGGCTGTAGGGCGTCCGAGCGAACGCGCCACGCACCGTGCCCTGGGCGTCGTTGATCTGGATGTAGCGGGTCGAGCCGCGCGCGAACACGTAGACGTGCCAGTTAGGGCTCGAGCTGACGTCGGTGGCGTTCGGCCAGGACTGGCCCAGGCCGGTGGAGGGAGGCGAGGCGGCGAGCGCCGGGCCGGCAAGGAGCCCGGCGAGCAGGGCGAGGGACGGCAAGGTACGGCGGACGTGCATAGGACCTCCATGGTCGTACGGGTGGCCCGAGCGTAGCGCGGGACAGCGCGGGTCCGTACGGGCAAATTCGGTAAGAAACCAGCGCCCTCGTCGCTTACAGTCCCAGGTCGGACAAACCCGGGTGGTCGTCTGGCCGGCGGCCGAGCGGCCAATGCTGCTTTCGTCCCATGTCCTTCCCCATCTCCCCGGTGCCAACCAGACTGTTTTGCCACGCACCGGACATTTGTCACCCCTTGAATCGCCCGTCGAACTGTCGGCGCTCATTGACCGGTTTGCCCATCACTGCGGTGGATGATGGGGTTGCGCCACCGACGGCCGTGGAAGCCCGGATCGGACGCTTCCGCTGAGGACGGCGAATTCGACCCCGACATCCATGCTTCATCCCAGCAGGCGGCTGTCGGTATCCGTCGTCTTGCGCAAGAGCCGCGCCGGCCCTGATCTAATGGGTCATCGGTGCCTTGAGCTCAGGGGTAAACAGCCTCCATCGGCCGTCTTCGCCCTCAAGGCTCAGGTAGGCCTCACCGTGGGCGTTGCGTAATCGCGCGGCAAGCTTTGCTGCGCAAGCGACCGCCTGATGACGGGACGAGAAGGTGCAGCTCTCGCCGTCGGGGCACGCCACACGCCAAAGGTTGTCGGGCGGATGGAGAGGAATATCGAAGACGACCATCGAACCGGGCACCTGGGGTGAGGGCGATTCACTATGCCCAGTCCGGTGTTTTCCTGTGTCAATGACGCCAACACGATTGTGAAGAATGAGCCGGGTCAACCGCGCCGGGCCGGGCCGGCGCGGAACCCCCGGCACATCGACGGATAACGAAACGTCGCACCCGGGTAGGCGTCGATCGTGCAGACGCCAGGTGGCCGATCGACGCATACCGATGGGGGCGACCGCCGTGAGGTTTTTTTGCTTGGATATGCCCACGCGACGATGCGGTGGCGCAACGCGTCGCGAGTCGCCAAGCCCGGCTGGTTTAGCTTTCGACGGCTCTCTATGATGGATGTCCCATCCCGCGTCTTAAATGACATGTCTGTTGCCGCGAGCAAGAAATCCGATGTGCTTTTGACGCAAGCGTCCCCCGACGACCTGGACCGCCTGGTGTCCATACGGATCGAGGCCATGCGTGAAAGCCTTGAGCGCCTGGGGCGATTCGATCCGGTTCGTGCTCGCCATCGGTTTGTGGACGGCTTCGATGCCAGCGCGACACGACGCATCGAGTTGTCGGGCATGCTGGTGGGTTTCGTGGTTCTCAAGACCGTTGGCGATGAGTGGTTGCTCGATCACCTTTACGTAACACCGCGCGTCCAGGGCAAAGGGATCGGTTCAGAGGTACTCTCCCGCATCGTCAAGGAGGCCGACGAGGCTGGGAAGCCGATACGGGTGGGGGCGCTGAAGGAAAGCGATTCGAATCGCTTCTATGTTCGCCATGGCTTTGTCCACGTCGGTAGCGGCGAGTTCGATAACTACTATGTCCGGGTCCAGGAGGGGATGGATTCCCGTTGACCGCTCGCGAGCATGCCGAGCTGGACACGTTCATGACCCGACCCGCGCCGGGTAGGCGCAGCATCATGGCCTGAGTGGCCGCACGCGATCCGGTGACGTGGGTCTGGTGATGTGGCGAACCGCTTCCGCGGCGGCGTTTGGACGAGCCATCCTCGGTGTCGACGACCCCGGTGTGGTTGACCCCTATCTCAAGACGTCCCTGTACAGACCGCATGATCTGCGATGTAGCGTTGATCTATGGCCTGGCGCGGATGGACCGTGGGCCACCGTGACGGTTACCGACAACAGCTTACGCAGAGGCTATGAAAGGCGACCAAGGCCAGGGGCCACCACGGTGGCGAAAAGCGCGACGATAACCAAGGCGACGCCGATGAATGCGTAACTTCGACGAATGGGACGGCTCGTCACGTCATTTTGCTGCACGGAGAAAAGAAGCATCACGTGCCCGAAGGGTGCAACGGCAAATGTCATAAATCCATCCATGGCCGAAGCAAGAGCGCCGCCGTGCCATAACGCAGCAAGAGCCGGCGCAGAGAGCGCGGCGCCAAGGTAGGGAACGATCAGGCGCATACGACGGCCTTCAATCACTGAAGCGGCCGCCCGCCGCATGACCTGAAATGTCAGCCAGTAACCAACGATACCCAGGGTAGCCGCCATCACGTGCCATTTCTTTGGCCAGTCTAAATCCCTGGCAACGTGGCCCCAGTCATCGCTTCCGTCAAACGCCTCCGCAACCATCTGGGCGAAAAACCAGAATAGAAGCATGCTCGCGATCGTAAACAGGGCTAGCCTGACGAGCGGATCTCGCGACGGACGCCGGAATACGAAAAGCACGGCTAGACATCCGACAAGCAAGGCGCCGATGGGTCCTCCACCGTCCGCAATCCAGGTCGCCCCGTCGCATCTGAAAACGAGAAAGGTCAGGAGGGTTATGGTTCCGCCATCCAGCGCACACCCCAGCCCGTGGCCGATCATCTCGTGAGCGACTGAGCCAATAATGGCAACCAGGGCGCCAAGCACGGTCATTACTAACCAGTCGTCGCTTGCCGGATCGTTTCGGGCTTTTCGCATCTGTCCGACTCACCAAAGAATGTGTCCACTAGGTGCGGACACCAAGCTGCTCCAGCGCCGTCCGTGCGGCGGACCCATCCTCCTCCACGCGAATATTTGTCCCCAGCGCTGGCGCTAGAGTTCCCTATAAAAAATTGCTGCTCCCCCTCTGTCAGAAACGTCAGTTAAGCTGCCGATGCTGCATCGCCTCATACACCCACAAGGCCTTGTGCCGCGACAGCGTTTCTTCGCCCATGAGCACGGATTGCAATGGGCGAGTGTATGAACGAGCTCGATGCAGAATAGCGAATCCGTGGGTCTCCAAATCACCCCGGTAGACGCAGTTCGCACGAACAAGCCAAGGTAGCTGGACCAACACATCGACGTTTTAGCCGAGGCCCATGGAGACGACAATGCCTGGCAAATCGGGCATCGCCAGACCGGTTTGGAGGTTCTCGACAATGAACACATGCGAGACGGGCCAACGAA
>CAJYHU010000290.1 GCA_913774655.1 uncultured Luteibacter sp.
GCCGCAGCACCTTCCCCTCCGCCATCGGGCCCCAGCCCAGCGCCAGGTCGGTCGGGGCGAGCGGGGCGAGGTCGTCGAGTTGGTAATCTTCGCGCGAAAGCACGCGGGCGGTCATCGAGAAGCTCGCCCGCGGTTGCAGGGTGAAGCGGCCCAGTGCCACGGGTTTGGCGTCGCCGAGCGCGTGCTGCGCCGGCGCAAAGGCGGCCTGGCGGTCGTTCGCGGCCCCCGCACCGGCGTGCGGCCACCAGGCGTAGGCCGCCCAGGCGCACAACGGAATGATGAAGGCGGACCAGAGGCGCATTCGGCTAATTCGTGACGTGGATGACACCGCAACGGACGAGCCGCCTTACGGTTGACTTAGACCGTGGCAACGCGGCATCCCTCGGTGGTGAGGAGGTCGTGCGGCAGGGCGCGGATCAGCTCGGCCACCGCCTCGAAGAAGGGCGTCATCGCCGAACTCTTGCGCCACAGCATCGCGATGCGGCGGCTGGGCGGCGGCGCGTCGAATGCCACCAGGCTGACGTTCGGCGACTGGGGCACCGGGGGCTTCACCGCCAGCGCGGGGAGCAGGGTGATGCCCACGTTGGCCGAGACCATCTGGCGAAGCGTCTCCAGGCTGGTCGCCCGGAAACCCGACTTTTCGCCCGCGCCGGCCAGGTGGCAGACCTCCAGCGCCTGGTCGCGCAGGCAATGGCCGTCCTCAAGCAGGAGGAGGTCCTGCTCGGCGAGATCGTCCATGCGCAGGTGCGGGCGTCGCGCCAGTTCGTGCCCCGCGGGCACGGCCAGGACGAACGGCTCTTCGAACAGGTATTCGACGTGGAGCGAATCGTCATGGATGGGCAGGGCGAGAATGCCGGCATCCAGGGTGCCTTCGCGCAGCATGTGCAGTACCTGTTCGGTCTTTTCCTCGCGGAGCAGCAGTTCCAGGCGCGGAAAGCGCTCGCGCAGGCGCGGCACGACGTGCGGCAGCAGGTAAGGCCCCAGGGTGGGAAAGATGCCCAGGCGGATGGTGCCCGACTCCGGATCCCGGGTGCGCTGGGCGATCGACTTGATCTCGTCGACCTGCGAGAGCACCGCGCGGGCCCGCCGGGCGATTTCACGCCCTGTTTCCGTGAGCAGCACCTTCCGCGGCGTACGTTCCACCAAGGCGACACCCAGTTCGTCCTCCAGCTTGCGGATCTGGGTGGACAGCGTGGGCTGGCTCACGAAGCTCGCGTCAGCCGCGCGGCCGAAATGCCGGTGTTCGGCCAGCGCCACCAGGTAGTGCAGATCCCGGAGATTCATGGAAGGGGCTCGTAGGGATTTTGATAGCCGCAGCCTATCACATTCATGCTCACAATCGATTTGAGATATGCGACAGGGGTCGCTAACCTTGCAGTCTCAGTCGCGTCACCAAGCGCGCGGATAGTTCCACCCAAACCCTGACTGGAGAGTCGAAATGCTGACCATTGGCGACAAGTTCCCCGAGTTCAACCTGCTGGCCGTTGACGGCGGCCCCCTGGCCAACAAGATCGAAGACGCCTTCACGACCATCTCGGATAAGTCCTACGAGGGCAAGTGGAAGCTCGTGTTCTTCTATCCGAAGGACTTCACCTTCGTCTGCCCGACCGAGATCAAGGGCTTCAGCGACCTGAACGAGCAGTTCAAGGACCGTGACTGCCAGATCCTCGCCGTCTCGACCGACTCCGAGTTTGTCCACCGCGCCTGGCGCATGGACCATGCCGACCTCAAGAACCTCACGTTCCCGATGCTGGCCGACATCAAGAAAGAGCTGACCACCGCGCTCGGCATCCTGACCAACGATGGCGTCGCCCAGCGCGCGACCTTCCTGGTCGATCCGAACGGCGAGATCCAGTTCGCCTACGTCACCGCCGGTTCGGTCGGCCGCAACCCGGACGAAGTGCTTCGCGTCCTCGACGCGCTCCAGACCGACGAGCTGTGCGCCTGCAACTGGAAGGCCGGCGAAGAGACCCTCAAGGTCGCCTGATCCACCCGTCGCAAGCCCCGCGCCGTTCCCCCGCACGGCGCGGGCACTCCGAGGCGGTGAAGCCAGCTTCACCGCCTCTTTCTTGAACCGAACCCGGTTTTCGCGTGAACCGGCCCTCGCGGCCGAGCCATTCCGCGCCCCATTCCCCCGTTTCCTTAGAAGGTGCATCCATGAGCGTCGCCGATCTTCGCAGCCTGATTCCCGAATACGCCAAGGACCTTAAGCTCAACCTCGACACCGTGCTGAGCGAGGCGGGCGCGCCCGGCCTCAACAAGGCGCAGATCGCCATGGTCGCGCTGGGTTCGGCGATCGCCGCCCGGTACAAGCCGCTGACCGAGGCGCTGGCCGCCTTTGCCGCGGAAAACGCCGCCCCCGAGCAGGTCGCCGCCGCCAAGGGTTCGGCCGCGATCATGGGCATGAACAACATCTACTACCGCTTCCAGCACCTGGTCTCGCATCCGGAGTACGCCAGCATCCCGGCGAAGCTGCGCATGAACGTGATCGGCCAGTACAAGGGCGACGCGAAGAACGATTTCGAGCTCGTGTCGCTCGCGGTGTCGGCGGTGAACGGCTGCGGCATGTGCATCGACTCGCACGACAAGGTGCTGCGCGATGGCGGTGTGTCCGTGCAGGGGATCCAGAGCGCGGTGCGCATCGCCTCGGTGATCCACGCCGTGGCCGTCGTGCTCGACCAGGCCGACGCGGCGGGCTGAGGCCGGCCCGGGCGGCGCGTTCTGACGCGCCGCCGCAAAAGAGGGGGTGTCTTCTGGCACTGTGTCGGAGGTCACCCCTGTTCGCAGGATGGGGGATCGTCCACCAGGGGTTCCCCATATGCGCCGTCTCGTACGCCCTCTCCTCTTTACCGCGCTCGCGGCCGCTTGCGGCACCGCGCTCGCCGCCGGCACGGATGCGCCGCCTCTGGGTCATTTGCCCACCTGGGCCCAGTCGGAGAGCTACCGGCTCTCGTTCAAGGTCGATCCCAAGCAGGAGACCTACACCGGCAAGACCGTCGTCAAGGTGAAACTGGGCCAGCCGTCCGACTTCATCTGGCTGCACGGCAAGGACCTGACCGTCTCCAAGGTGGTCGTCACCGACGCCGCCGGCAAGACCCACACGGGCAAGTACACCGTGGCCGCCGAAAAGGAAGGCGTGGCACGCATCGACCTCGGCGCGACGCTGAGCGGCGAGATCACCCTCGCGATCGATTTCACCGCGCCCCTCAACAAGCAGCTCCAGGGTCTCTACAAGGTCTCGCACGAGGGTATCCCCTATGCGATGACGCAGATGGAGCCGGTGTCCGCGCGTTACGCGTTCCCGGGCTTCGACGAGCCGAGCTTCAAGACCCCGTACGACATTAGCCTGACCATCCCCGCGGACGACCAGGGCGTGGCGAACACCGCGCAGGTCAAGGAAGAAAAGGCCGGCGCCGGCTGGAAGACGCTGACCTTTTCCACCACCAAGCCGCTGCCGACCTACCTGGTCGCGTTCGCCGTGGGCCCGTGGGACATCGTGAAGGGCCCGGACATCACTCCGACAGCCTATCGCGCCACGCCGACGCCGCTGCGCGGCATCGCCGCCAAGGGCGAAGGCCATCGCATGCAGCACGTGCTGGGCGAGACCAACGCGATCATCCACACGCTCGAGGACTACTATGGCTTCGGCTATCCCTTCGACAAGCTCGATCTGCTCGCCGCGCCGGACTTCAGCGCGGGTGCGATGGAGAACGCCGGCCTGGTCACGTTCCGCGACTGGCTGCTGCTGATCGATCCGGATTCGGCCGCCCAGTACGTGCGCGGCTCGTTCAACGTCAACGCGCATGAGCTGGCCCACCAGTGGACCGGCGATACGGTGACCATGGCCTGGTGGAACGACCTCTGGCTCAACGAGGCGTTCGCCACGTGGATGCAGCAGAAGGTCACGCAGAAGGTGCACCCGGAATACCGCGCCGATCTCGATCGCGTGCGCGGTGCGCAGGGTGCGATGAGCAACGACAGCCTGGTGAGCGCGCGCAAGATCCGCCAGGAAATCACCGGCAACGGTGATATCGAGACGGCCTTCGACGGCATTACCTACCAGAAGGGCGCCGCGGTGCTGGGCATGTTCGAGGGCTACGTGTCCGAACCGGTCTTCCAGAAGGGCATGCGCGCCTATATCCAGAAGCACAAGTTCGCCAACGCGACCGCCGACGATCTCGTCGACGCGATCGCCGAAGCGGCCGGGCAGGGCGATCAGTTCAAGAAGGCGTTCAACAGCTTCCTCGACCAGTCCGGCGTGCCCTACGTGGCGACCGAAGTGAAGACCCAGGGCGGCAAGACCGTGCTCGAACTCAAGCAGAGCCGCTACCTGCCGTTGGGCAGCACCGGCGACGCCAACCGCGTGTGGGGCGTGCCGATGTGCGTGCGCTATGCCACGGGCAACGGTGCCAGCAAGGTCAAGTGCGAGATCCTCGACAAGGCCACCGGCACCATGGTGCTCGATGGTGCGGCGAAAAACGCGTGGGTGATGCCCAACGCCGACGGTCGCGGCTACTACCGGTTTGCCCAGAACAAGGCGGACCTCGCCGCGCTGACCAAGGTGGTCGGCACGCTGACCGACGCTGAGCAGCTGGCGTATGCCGACGCCGTGCGTGCCAGCTTCCAGCACGGCGACCTCAACGCGGGCGACGTGCTCGCCGCGTTCAAGCCGCTCACCGCCTCCAAGGTGCGTGAGGTGTCCACCTCGCCGATGGGGACGATCGCCTGGATCCTGCAGAACGAAGCCGTCACCGACGCGCAGCGCGCCCGCGTGCGCCAGTGGGCGACCGACGCCTACCTGCCGATGCTGCGCGAACTGGGCTATCGCAAGAAGGCCGGCGAGCAGGACAACGACACGCTCACCCGCAACACGCTTGCCGCGTTCCTCGCGGGCGACGACGTGGCCAACGCCGAAGTGCGCGCCGAACTGCTCAAGCAGGGCGACGCCGCGCTCAGGATGAAGGACGGCCACCTCGATCTGGACGCTGCCGATCCCGACCTGCTGGCGACGTCGCTCGGCGTGGCGGTGCAGGAGCGCGGCGCACCCGCCGTGGATGCGCTCATCGCCGAGATCCCGAAGACCTCCGACCCGGCCAAGCGCAACGCCATGCTCGACGCGTTGTCCGAGGCCAAGAGCCCGGCGCTGGCCGACAAGGCGCGCAATTTCGCCCTCGGCAAGGACGTGAAGGTCGGCGAGATGGCGATGGTGCTTAGCGGCTCGCGTGACAGCCAGGCAGCCCGCGACGACCTGTGGAAGTGGTTCACCACGAACTACGACAAGATCGTCGCCCGCACCGGTAGCTTCGCCGGCGGCCGCCTGCCGGCGCTGGGTGCCGGTGGCAGCTGCTCCCAGGCCGAAGCCGACCGTCTGTCGGCATTCTTCGACAAGGATCGCCTGTCGAAGGTCAGCGGCGCCGAGCGCGGCCTGGCCCAGACCCGCGAGTCGATCCTCCTGTGCGCGGCATTGAAGGACAAGCAGGACCCGAACACGATCGTCCGCTGATCCGGCGGACCCTCGTGGCATGACGAGCCGGGCGAGCGATCGCCCGGCTTTTTCGCGTATGGAGTTGTCTCCGCTTTGCCGCCGCGCTTTGCTGCTTGTGCCGAGACAGACCATGACACGCACTGCCCTCTTCGCTGGGTGTTCGTCGGTGCTCTCTGCCGATGCGATCTGAGAAGGGCGTACGCTGGCTCCCTCCCGGCATGAGTTTTTTGACCACCCGGATGCGTTTAACGATGGATCGCATCAACCACCCAAGGAGCGAGTCAATGGTTTTTCTTGTACAGAACAGTGGGATCGCTGTCGTGGACGAACTTCGCGGTATCACCGTGAAAATGGCATTCGGCCGCTTTGACGACACCGATGAGGTGCCCTATGAGTACACGGAGCAGCCGCCGAATGAAGCTAGAAATCCGCATAAAGTGGAAAGCCTGACATTCGTTTTTCAAACGGTAGCGGAGCAGCGCAAGCTCGATGACTATGTTTACGACGGCCAAAACTGGCCGCATCTGGAGACAGTTGGAATACACATCGTCGAGGACTCTCTGATCCGTGGTCTCTTCGAAGCTCTGGGACCGAGCGCCTTGGACAAGGTCGACCTGACTCACATCAAGGTGGTCATAAAGGAGGCCATGTACGAAATCGGCGTGCCTGGGCAGTCCAGCACGGACAGTCTTTCAGAGTTTAGAGTCGATTTCTGTTAGCCATGGCGACAGCAGCGGCGATAGTCTGTAGGAGATTCAGGTTGTGGCCTACCCAGGATGAGTAGTAACCTTCTCGGCGCAGCAGCACATGAATGCGTTGATAGCCGTAGCGGATCCGTGTGTGGGCGATCTCCTCGATGCGCTGGGTCAGCGGCGCGTCCAGGATCTTGCGTACCGGTTTGTACATCAGGCCCGAGCGGGACTGGCGCATCACCGCACAGGCACGGCGCTGGCTGATGCCGTAGGCCCGTTCGAGGAAGCCGATGAGCGTATGGCGCTGCACCGGCTTCAGAGCTTTTTTTGGATCACGTCCTGAAGCATGACCTTATCCAGGCTCAGGTCGGCGACCAGCTGCTTGAGCTTGCGATTCTCTTCTTCGAGCTGACGCAGACGCCGAAGCTCGGTCACACCCAGCCCACCGTATTTCTTCTTCCAGTTGTAGAACGTCGCCTCGGAGATACCCATCTTCCGGCACGTCTCGCCGACGGCCGTCCCGCCTTCGACCTGGCGCAACGCGAACGCAATCTGCTCTTCGGTGAACTTCGATTTCTTCATGGCAAAACCACCTCTTGGGTTGGGGTTAGTTTCGCCGAATTTCTCTACTTTGGGATGGCTCGAAAAGCTGGGGGGTGGTCAACGTTGACGTCGACTGGACGATGGCTTGCGCTGAAGTGAAGGATGAAGAGCGTTTTTTCTGCGCGCTAATGGCGAAGCGAGCTCGTTTTGTAGGGGAAGTCCTACAGAGACTTCAGGTTGTGGCCTACACGCTATGGGCAGTAGTCTCTACACGCAGCCAAATCTGGGGAAGGGGGAGGGGCTTTCGCAAGTAATCACGGAATAGTCGCATGTTCTTGCTTGCGAAGTGCGAATAAGTGCGTCGAACGATACGCGGGGGGACTCTGGGTGTAGGCGAGGGTAAATCGCTGATGTAGCCAAGCCTACGGCCGTGCAAGTAAAAACGGGAGTTTTTCAACGCCGCGATGAGGTCGCGGGTGCTGCAGCCATCAATGCGATGGCTTGTTCAGACCATCCCTAGGTGAATATGGCTTTCGCTCCGTCGGGTAGCGGTGCCGCAGATCAAGATCGAAGCATTACCGTAAAAATGATGATTTTTAGCTACTCGTTGGAAATGAGGCATAGAAATGGCTTTTCGTAAATCAGATACGGGTATTGGCGTCACCGACGAAAGCCGCGGTATCACCGTGAAAATGGCATTCGGTCGTTTTGATGATTCGGGCAGGGTTTCATACGACTACATTGAGGACGGTCTGGCTTTTAGCTTTCAGACCGAGGCGGAAAAGGGGGTTCCCGCCGCTGGAAGCGTTGGTTCAAGCGAGGGCCAGCCACGCCTCATGACCGTTGCTACGCACATTATCGAACGCACCATAGTAGATGGACTCTATGAAGCTATCGGTCCGCATGCTTTAGATAAGGTTGATCTCGATCGAATTAAGGAAATCATAAAGGAGGCCATTTTCGTTTCCAATATTGATGAAGGGCGTTATCTGCGCCTTGTTCCGGAATTCAAGGTCGATTTTCGTTAGTACGCGCTCCGGGCATTCTGCAAGCTGATCGAATTTCTTGCGCTCGTGCCTGGGTAAGTCCGGGCAGGGTGACGTACGTCTTATTTCAGGATGATTAACGATGGCCAATCCTCCGCTGCCCATAGATTACCGTACCATTATCGATGAGTCGTTGAGGCGGCAGCACATCAACGAGCGCGCAATGGACATTATATTGGACGCTTATGAAAAGGGTCCATTAGGTGAGATTGTGTCGATTGCTCTCGATAAGGGCGTTGCACCGCCTGCGGGAAAGTCGATTTTGGTGCTCTACTCAGGGACTGACCGAGCGACTGGAGAATCTAACGGGAAGCTTGCGCAAAGTTATATTCAGTCCAATGATAATGCCTACAGCCTCGATCAGACAGCCGCCTTCAAATATCTGACATCGTCGGATGAAAAAATAGTCCTAGAGCACGCGATTAGGAATCTTAGAACCGAGCTGTCCAGCGCAGGCATTTCATTGACCGATGATGAATTGTGGGCGTTACAGGAGCCTATATGGCGTGCCGTATCTCCTGAGTTGGTCAATCAATCCCCAGCGACGGAGCTCGTAACATTCGTTGATGGTGCCCAGCCATTGAGCGTCTTTGGGGCCGATGAGTCACCAGCGGTGATGAAGTCCGACATTTCGATAGTTAACGGAAACGACATCGCACCTCTACGGGGATCTTCCGATCCTTTCAGCGCCTTGAAGGGAACGCAGGCTGCGGATTTCACCGAGCGATTCTTCCAAGACGGGACGACCAAAGTCATCGAATACGTCCCCCCTGGCGAGCCGGTCCGCCCTGGCCTGACCTCCCTCGCGGATTTGCTTGCGAGCAAACCGACAGCTTCTTCGCTTGGCGACCAGGCACTCATGGTGCAAGAAGGCACGCAGCAACTGGTGGATGCCGCGACGGCAGCCGACGCCGATTTCACCGGCTTCAACGGTAGCTACGACGCCGATTTCTCCAGCACGCGAAGCTATGCGTGGGTCGATGGCATCGGTACCTTGAGTCGCGTGTTGGCTGCCTATGGCTATGCGGCGCTCGCTTTCGACGTGACGGCGAGTTCAGCGCGTGCGATTACGCAAGTACGTGCCGGGGACTACGACGGCGCTGCGCAGACCATGCTCGACATGGGGGCGCGTGTGGCAGGTGGCATCGAAGGTGCGGAGCTGGGCGCGGCGGCGGGCGCGGAATTCGGACTCGCGGTGGGTGGTCCTGTGGGGGCGGCCGCAGGCGCACTAATAGGCGGTATTGCTGGCGGCATAGGCGGTGCTTATCTTGGACAGGAAGCCATCCGCGCCATCGAGCAGGCGGCGGCCGATGCGTTGAAGAGCCTTGTAAACGACATCACCGGCGAAACACCGCAAAACCCTGCCCCGGTCGACGACGCCGAGGATGCCATGGGCTATGCCAACGTGCAGATCAGCCCACTGGTGCTCGATCTCACGGGTAACGGCGTCAACCTGACCGGGCTGACCGCCGCCTCGCCGTATTTCGACCTGGCCAACGACGGCTTCGCCCGGCGTACGGGCTGGGTCGGCGCCGGCACGGGCATACTCGCGCTGGATCCCGATGACTCGAACATCACGAATATCACCCAGCTGTTCGGCAATGCCACGACCGACGGCTTCACGATGCTGCGCAAGCTCGACAGCAACGGCGACGGCAAGATCGACGCGAAAGACACCTACTTCTCGAGCCTGCGCGTGTGGGTCGATGCCAATGGCGACGCGAAGACCGAGCAGGGCGAGCTGTTCACGCTGGCCCAACTGGGCATCACGTCGATCAACCTGAATGCGACCAAGGTCAACCAGACCGTGGAAGGCAATCGCATCAGCAGCGTCAGTTCGTACACGCTGGCGGATGGATCGACCCGTACCATCGAAGACGTCTGGTTCAACAACAGCGCCTCCGACACGCGACCGGTGGAAGATGTGCCGTCGTCGCCGGATGCAAGCGTGCTCCCGCAACTGGCGGGCAGCGGCATCATGCGCGACCTGCGGGCGTCGATGACCCAGGACGCTGCACTGATGCAACAGGTGCAGTCCCTGACCCAGCAGTCATCGGACGTCAATCCCGCCTCGCTCGAGGCCATCGTGCAATCCATTCTGTATGAGTGGGCGGGCGTATCCGGCGTGGCTGCGGGCGCTCGCGGCGGTTATATCGACGCTCGCCGCCTCGAATTCATCGAGAAATACCTCGGTCAGGCCTTCGACAGCGAAAACGATGGCACGGTGCCGGCGTTCCGCGCATCGGCTTATGTGCAGAAGGCGTGGAACGAAGTCTTCGACGCATCGCTGGCCCGCCTCGTCTTGCAGGTGCCCGCGCTTGCCGCGATCGTGCCCGGTTTCGTCTACGACGCCACGAGCGATACCGTGTCGTCGACGAAGGCGATGGAGGACGTGATCGCGGATGCCTTCACGCGCATCGGCGACCTCACCACCGACAATCTGGCCGCATGGGATCTCGTCCTGCGGATGGCCGACGCCCAGCGCATCGACGCGGGCATGTCCATCGACGCGTTCTACAAGATCGTGGCTAACGCCGCGCCCGATGGCGTAGCCTCCGTGGCCAGCGCGATCGCACAGGGGCTGGCGGTCACCGTCGGCAGCGACGGCCGTATCGTCGAAACCGGTTCGGCCATCGGCGACGATTTCTACGCGGGCAACGGCGTCTCCGTGCTCAACGGAGCGGACGGCGGCAACAATTTCGCCGAAATATTGCCGAAGAACGACGTGTTCCATTACTCGGCGGGCGACGGCAACGTCGAGATCGTCGAGCTCGACGCCGACGCTGTTGCGCCTACGAACACGCTCGTGTTCGGTGCGGGCATCGATGCCGCCGACATCACGGTCAGCACGGGCAGCGGCAGTGCCATCGTCCTCACCTATAAGTACGGCGGCAAGATCACCATCGACCAGATGGCCTACAGCGCGAACGACGGCGTGCAGAGCGTCGTCTTCGCCGACGGCACCGTCTGGAGCCGCGCGCAGATACTGCAGATGGCGGCGCCGGCTTCCTCGGGTGGCACGACGTCTAGCTATCTTAACGGCACGACCGGCGACGACGTGCTCGATGGCCAGGGCGGTAACGACTACGCCACCGGCAACGGGGGCAACGATACCTTCGTCTACAACGGCGGTTACGGTAGCCTTGAGATATCCGAGAAGTATCTGGCCGGCCAGTCGCCGATCCTGCAGCTGGGGGCGGGCATCTCCGCGGCATCCTTGCATGTGTCGGCGAGCGCGTCCGGCAAGAGCCTCGTCCTCACCGACGGCATCACCGGCGACAGCATCACGCTCGACTACATGCTGAGCGACGGCTACGGCGTCGAAGCCGTGCGCTTCGCCGACGGCAGCACGATGACCCGCGCGCAGCTGCTCGCCAGGGAGATGTCCGGAAGCACGGCCAACGAATCGCTCTACGGTTCCGCCGGCGCCGATCGGATCGATGGCGGTGGCGGCACGGACGTGCTGGTCGGAAACG
>CAJYHU010000291.1 GCA_913774655.1 uncultured Luteibacter sp.
CCGAGATCAACCGCGTCACCAAGGATTGATGTTCCGCGGCGGTCCCGTCAGGATGTGCGCCATATGGCAGAAAAATAAGCGGAAAGTCGTTCAGACTCTCCGCTGGTGCGGGACGCCCGAGGGCGTCTTCGCGACGGATTGACCAGGGGGAACACCGCGCATGGCTCTCGCCACCGCCAACAAGAACACACGGGCCGTGGGTGCCGCACGAGCGGACGTGGCGAAGCTGTCCATGTACGACTGGACCGCCCTGGACAAGCGCGGCAAGCGCATGACCGGCGAGATGCAGGCCAAGAACGCCGCGCTGGTAAAGGCCGAACTGCGCCGCCAGGGCATGAACCCGCAGACCGTGCGCGAGCGGTCCAAGCCGCTGTTCGGCGGCAGCGGCAAGGCGGTAAAGCCGCGTGACGTCGCCATCTTCAGCCGCCAGATCGCCACGATGATGGCGTCGGGCGTGCCCATGGTCCAGGCCTTCGACATCATCGCGAACGGCCAGAAGAACGTTCGCTTCAAGAACATCCTCAACGACGTCAAGACCAACATCGAGGGCGGCGCCTCGCTGCACGAGGCGCTGGGCCAGTACCCGGTGCAGTTCGACGAGCTGTACCGCAACCTGGTGCATGCCGGTGAATCGGCGGGCGTGCTCGACACGATCCTCGATACCGTCGCCACCTACAAGGAGCGCGTCGAGGCCATCAAGGGCAAGATCAAGAAGGCGCTTTTCTATCCCGCCATGGTGATGGTGGTGGCCTTCCTGGTCACCATGATCCTGCTGCTCTTCGTCGTACCCGTCTTCCAGCAGACCTTCAAGGATGCCGGCGCCGACCTGCCCGTGCCGACCCTCGTGGTCGTGAAGGCCTCGGAATTCGCCCAGTCCTACTGGTGGTTGATGATCCTCATCATCGCCGGTGCCGGCGTGAGCTTCGTCATGGCGAAGAAGCGCTCGGCGAAATTCGCCCACTTCCTGGACCGCCTCTCCCTGCGCATCCCGGTGATCGGCAACGTGCTGAGGCAATCGGCCCTCGCCCGTTTCGCGCGCACGCTCGGCGTCACCTTCCAGGCGGGCGTCCCCCTGGTCGAGGCGCTCGAGGCGGTCTCGGGCGCTACGGGCAGCATCGTCTACGGCGAGGCGGTGTTGCGCATGCGCGACGACGTCTCGGTCGGCCATCAGCTGCAGCTGGCGATGCGCCAGACCAACCTGTTTCCCAACATGGTGGTGCAGATGACCGCCATCGGCGAAGAGTCCGGCTCGCTCGACTCGATGCTGTTCAAGGTGGCGGAGTTCTACGAAGAAGAAGTGAACAACGCGGTCGATACCTTGAGCAGCCTGCTTGAGCCGTTCATCATGGTGATCCTCGGCGGCCTCGTCGGCGGCATGGTCATTTCGCTCTACCTCCCGATCTTCAAGATCGCCGGTACGACGTAACGGCCCCCGCCGGGTAGCCCGACGGCCCTCTCGCGCCTTCGCGGAGGGCCTTTTCATGTCCACGGAACCCCCATGCCGGACCTCCCGCTCTCTCTCTGGATCACCTTCGCCGCGATCTTCGGCCTGCTCGTCGGCAGTTTCCTCAACGTCGTGATCCTGCGCACGCCCCTGCGCATGCAGTGGGAATGGCGCCGGCAGGCCCGCGACGTACTCGAATTGCCCGAGGTCGACGAGCCGAAGCCGCCGGGTATCGCCCTCGAACCGTCCCATTGCCCGCACTGCAAGCACCGGCTGGCCGCGCGGGATAACCTGCCGTTGGTCGGCTGGCTCCTGCTGCGTGGCCGCTGCCGCTACTGCGGCGAGCGGATCTCCGCGCAATACCCCCTGGTGGAATGCCTCGCCGGCGCGGCCAGTGCGATCGTCGTCTGGCGCTTCGGCGTCGGCGCCGGCACCCTCGCGGCCTTGCTCTGCACCTACCTACTCATCGCACTGTCGGGCATCGACGCGCGCACGCAGCTGTTGCCCGACGAACTCAACTACCCCTTGCTATGGATCGGGCTGGGCCTGACCCTCATCCCGGGATGGCAACCGCTGCCGGTATCGCCCTCATCGGCGATCCTCGCGGCCCTGATCGGCTACCTCAGCCTGTGGAGCATCTACTGGCTGTTCAAGCTGCTCACGGGCAAGGAAGGCATGGGCCACGGCGATTTCAAGCTGCTGGCCGCGCTCGGTGCCTGGATGGGACCGTCGGCGCTGCTGCCGATCGTTTTGCTGTCCTCGCTCATCGGCGCGATCGTGGGCGGCACCCTCATGGCCTTGCGTCGCCACGATCGTGACGTACCGATGCCCTTCGGGCCTTACATCGCGGCCGCTGGGTGGGTCTGGCTCCTGGTGGGCGATCGCCTGCTCGACGGCTACATGCGTGTCACGGGTCTCTCGTGAGTCGCGTCGTCGCCCTGACCGGCGGCATCGCGTCGGGAAAAAGCGCGGTCGAGCGTCGCTTCGAGGCGCGGGGCGTTCGCGCCTACGACGCCGACGCGGCCGCACGCGCCGTGGTCGAGCCGGGCTCGCCCGCGCTGGCGGAGGTCGCCCGGGTGTTCGGACCGGGCACCCTCGACGCCGAGGGCCGCCTCGACCGCCCGGCGATGCGCCAGCGCGTGTTCGACGATCCTGCCGCGCGGACGACGCTGGAAGGCATCCTCCACCCACGCATCCGCGACTGGCTGCGCGAGGCGGCGAACGCGGACAGGGGCATCTACTGCATCCTCTCCATCCCACTGCTGGCGGAAAACCACGCCCATTACGCCTGGGTCGATCGCGTGCTGGTGGTGGATGCGCCCGAAGACCTTCGCGTCGCCCGACTGACACGGCGCGACGGCATCGATGAGGCCCTGGCGCGGAAGATGATCGCGGCACAGGCCCCGCGCGAACGGCGCCTGGCCATCGCCGATGACGTCATCGTCAACGACGGGGACGAAGGCCAGCTCGATCGCCAGGTGCAGGCGCTCCACGAGCGCTACCTGGCCCGATTCGCGCCAGGCTAGACGAGCGACGCCGCCGCCAGGCGCTCCGCCACGAATGCCTCGGCGGGCACCGGGCGACCGATGTGATAGCCCTGCACCACGTCGCAGTCCATCTCGACCAGCCGCAACAGGGTTTCTTCGTTCTCGACGCCTTCGGCCACCGCCTCCATGCCCAGGCGATGCGCCACCTCGACCATGGCGCGCACGAGCTGCTCGGTACGCCGGTCCGACGTCATGGCGCTCACGAACGAACGGTCGATCTTGAGCTCCGTCGCCGGGAAGTGGCGCAGGTAGGCGAACGAGGCGTAGCCCGTGCCGAAGTCATCGATGGCGACCCGCACCCCGCAATCGCGCAGGCGGCGCAAGCCGCGGACGCTCACGTCGAGATCGGTCAGCAACGCGGTTTCGGTGACTTCGAGGATGGCGGAACTCGCCGGCACGCCCCAGATCTCCAGCGCACCGAGGATCTGCTCGGCGAAGCCGTGCTCGACGAACACCCGCGGCGAGAGATTGATCGCCACGTCGAGCGGGCAGTGGCCCCGATGAAGCGAGGCCACGTGGCGCAACGAGGCGTTGATGCTCCAGCGCGTGAGCGGCACGATCAGGTCGCTGCGCTCGGCGAAGGGGATGAAGTCCGCGGGCGCCACGTCCCCGTGCATGGGCGTGCTCCAGCGTGCCAGCGACTCCACGCGCACCATCTCGCCGCTGCGCAGGTCGCGCAGGGGCTGGAAGGCCACGTGGAGACGGTTGCCCTCGATGTCTTCGCGCAGCTCGCCGTAGAGGATGTCCACGGGCGTGACGTCCGGCTCGTAGATGGCGAACGGCTCAGCGAGGCGCACGGCATCGTCGTGGGCCATTTCCGCGCGGCGGTAGAGCCACTCCGCGGTGGTGCCGTGATCGGGATGCATGGCCACCCCGATGGCGATGCGCCCATGCCAGGGCCGTTCCGGATGCGGCAGTGGCGAATCGAACGCGCCCACGATGCGGGTGGCGGCAAGCATGGCGTGAGTACGGTTGCGGATCGCGGGGAGCACGATCACCACGCTGTCGTCGCCGGCGACGAATACCTTGTCGACATGCCGCACCGCCTCGACGATGCGATCCCGGGCCGCGAGCATGATGTCGCTGCCGAAGCCGTAGCCGAAGCGCAGTTGCAGTTCGCGCATGCCTTTGAGACGCACCACCAGCACGGCGCACAAGCCGGTATCGGGAACCGCACGGTCGAGCATGACCTGCACCGCGGCGAGGATATGGGATCGATCGTTCATGGCCTGATGATGTTCCTTGGATCGATGCCGTGACTGCCGGCCGGCAGGGTGCGCTGGATGTCGCGGCGCACGCCGCTTTCCTGCTGCACGAGGTCCACCAGCAGGGGGCGGCCGAGCGGCTGCTTGTCCGGCCGGCTGAGCACGGCGACCTTCGGCTGCAAACGCCGCGACGGGTTCTGCATCACCACCACCGCGACCTCGCCCGTGCCCAGTTCCACCAGCGAGCCGGTGGGGTAGACGCCCACGCAGGCCTGGAACTGTTCGACCAGTTCGCCCTGGAAGTCGCGGTCGCGCCCGGCGTAGATCTGCCTGACGGCGTTGTGCTGCGACACCGGGGCGCGGTAGGGACGCTCGGCCGACATCGCGTGGTATGTGTCGATGATCCCGGCGATGCGTCCGGCGAGGGGGATGGCCGTGCCCGCGAGTCCGTCGGGATAGCCGCTGCCGTCGAAGCGTTCGTGGTGGGTGGCGACCATGTCGCGCACCTCCGCGTCGGCGATGCCGGCCCGGTCGAGGATGGCCAGACCTTCTTCCACGTGCCGACGTGCCTGGACCCACTCAGCGTCATCCAGCGGGCCCTCGCGCTCCAGCACCTCGGCCGGCAGCCTGCACATGCCCACGTCGAGCAACAGCCCTCCCTTGGCAAGGCTGACGACCGCGTCTTCGTCGTACCCCATGTGCCGCCCGAAGGCGGCCGCGAGCATGCCGCAACCCACCGGCCGGCGATGGCCGTAGCCATCGCGGCGACGCAGGCTTTCCACCCAGGCAAACGTGTCGGCGCTACGCAGCAGGCTGTCCACCATGGGGCGCACGGCCTCGTCGAGCGCCTCCGGATCAAACGTCCTGTCCTGGCGCAGGTCGCCGATCAGGCGACCGGTGAAGGTGCGCACCGTTTCGAACGCCGTCGTCGCCCGGGGGAGTTCCTCGTCGAAGGTGGCGGTATCGGCATAGGCCTGCCTGGGCACCAGGCGCAGATTGAGCGCGGCGCGCGGGGCGGGCGTGGGCACCACGCGGGCGGGCACCACCCGGCGCGCCATGTCGACGAACACGTATTTGCAGAAGCGGCTGAGCTTGTCGATGTCGTCGCGCGAGGTGATCGGCACGCCCGCCATCGGAAACGGGGTGTCGGACCACTCGCAATCGAGACGGCTCACGTACATGCCGACCTCCAGGTCGTACACGAACACGCGCCTCTCTACCAGATCGTACGCCACTTGCCACTGCTCCTCGTTTCGAACGCAACACCGTCCGCGACGCCACGCCCCCTCCCGGCGCGACGTATCGAGTATCCCAGACGCGAAAGGCCGCCGTCAGCCACACAGCATGCCGAATCGACGTTTCCGGGAGCTACCCACGGTCGACCCGGCCTTATCGGCCGATGACGGCGGAACTTGAAGCGCCTGTCAGCAAACCCGCCGATCGCCGGTCTCATGGAGAAGTCCTGTCGAGGAAACGCCCATGCCCCGCCTGCTTCCGCTGCTGCTGCTCGCCCTCACCGCCTGCACCGCGTCCGCCCGCGACGAAGGCCTTCGCCTGCCGCCTCCCGCACGGGACGCCCGCCCGACGCAGGGCGATGCCACGGCGGTCTTCGCCGGCGGTTGCTTCTGGGGTGTCGAAGGGGTTTTCCAGCACGTGCGCGGCGTGCGCAGCGTGCGTACCGGCTACGCGGGCGGTGACGCGGCGCATGCCAACTACGACGATGTGAGCGATGGCGACACGGGCCACGCCGAGTCGGTGAAGGTCGTGTACGACCCCACCCAGGTGAGCTACGGGCAGCTGCTCCAGGTGTTCTTCTCGGTAGCGCAGGATCCCACCCTGCTCAATCGCCAGGGGCCCGATCGCGGCACCCAGTATCGGTCCGCGATTTTTTACGGGTCGCCCGAGCAGAAGGCGATCGCCGACGCCTACGTGGCGCAGCTCACGGCGGCCCACGCGTTTTCCGCCCCCATCGTGACCCAGGTGGTGCCACTGAAGGGGTTCTATCCTGCCGAAGACGAGCATCAGGACTACATGCGCCTGAACCCGGATACGCCTTACATCGTGATCAATGACCGGCCGAAGGTGCTGGCGCTGGCCCGGCTCTACCCGGAGCGCTACACCCCGCAATGGGCCAACGGCCGGTAGAGGGCGGTTTTCCGGACCCTCCCCGGGCTCACGGCCGCGCCGGGAAGGGCCGCGGCGACATCATCCCTGCAGCATGGGCAGGTTCAGGCCCTGCGCCTTCGCGCAGGCCACGGCCTCGTCGTAACCGGCATCGGCATGGCGCATCACGCCCGTGCCGGGATCGTTCCACAGCACGCGCGCGAGTCGCCGATCCGCCGCTTCGCTGCCGTCGCACACGATCACCACGCCGCTGTGCTGGCTGTAACCCATGCCCACGCCGCCACCATGATGCAGGCTCACCCACGTCGCGCCGCCGGCCACGTTGAGCATCGCGTTGAGCAACGGCCAGTCGCTGACCGCGTCGCTGCCGTCGCGCATGGCTTCGGTCTCGCGATTGGGGCTGGCGACCGAGCCGGAATCCAGGTGGTCGCGGCCGATCACGACGGGTGCCTTCAACTCGCCCTTGCGCACCATCTCGTTGAACGCGAGGCCCAGGCGATGGCGCTGGCCCAGGCCGACCCAGCAGATGCGCGCCGGCAGACCCTGGAAGCTGATGCGCTCGCGCGCCATGTCCAGCCAGCGATGCAGGTGCGGATCGTCGGGGATCAGCTCCTTCACCTTGGCGTCGGTGCGGTAGATGTCCTCCGGATCGCCCGACAGCGCCACCCAGCGGAACGGGCCCACGCCGCGGCAGAACAGCGGTCGCACGAAAGCAGGCACGAAACCGGGGAAGGCGAACGCATCGGCCTGTCCTTCGTCTTTCGCCATCTGGCGGATGTTGTTGCCGTAGTCGAAGGTCGGCACGCCCTGCGCGTGGAAGGCGAGCATCGCCTCGACGTGGCGGCGCATCGACGCCTTGGCGGCCCGGGCGGTGCCGGTCGGGTCGGTGCGGCGGCGCTCCAGCCATTCGTCGACGGTCCAGCCGGACGGCAGGTAGCCGTTGACCGGGTCATGCGCGCTGGTCTGGTCGGTGACCGCGTCCGGGCGCACGCCGCGACGCACGAGTTCGGGCAGCACGTCGGCCGCGTTGCCCAGCAAGGCCACCGATACCGCGCGACCCTCCTTGGCGTAGCGATCCAGCCGCATGAGGGCGTCGTCCAGGTCACGGGCCTGCTCGTCGACGTAGCGCGTCTTCAGGCGGAAATCGATGCGGCTCTGCTGGCACTCGATGGTGAGCGACGAGGCTCCGGCCAGGCTGGCCGCGAGGGGCTGCGCCCCACCCATGCCGCCCAGGCCGGCGGTGAGGATCCAGCGGCCGGCAAGGCTGCCGCCGTAGTGCTGGCGCCCCATCTCGACGAACGTCTCATAGGTGCCCTGGACGATGCCCTGGGAGCCGATGTAGATCCAGGAGCCAGCCGTCATCTGGCCGTACATCATGAGGCCCTTGCGGTCGAGCTCGTTGAAGTGGTCCCAGTTCGCCCAGGCCGGCACCAGGTTGGAATTGGCGATGAGCACGCGAGGGGCATCCGGGTGGGACGGGAACACGCCCACCGGCTTGCCGGACTGGACCAGGAGGGTCTCGTCGTCGCGCAGTTCGCGCAGGGCGCGCAGGATGGCGTCGAAGCACTCCCAGTTGCGCGCAGCGCGGCCGATGCCACCGTAGACGACCAGCTCCGCCGGGTTTTCCGCCACCTCCGGGTCGAGGTTGTTCTGCAGCATGCGGAACGGCGCTTCGGTGAGCCAGCTCTTGCAGCTGAGTTCCGTACCGCGAGGCGCACGGACGGTACGGGTGGTGTCGATGCGGGTAACGGCCGTCATCGGGGGCTCCGGGATGCGGGAAAACCCCATTATGGGCGGCGGCCTTCGCCGCCCGCCAGATGCGTTGCAGCAATCAGCGCCCGGTAGAGGACGTGCCGGCCGGCGGCGCGGGCTGGCCCGGGTGACTGGCGTCGTAGCGCTTGCGGGCGTCATCCTGCCGCGAGCGGTAGAGCGACTGGTCGGTGCGGTTGGCGTTGTCGAGCTGGCTGCGCAGCGCCGGATCGGTCGTCGCGTTCATCTGGCGATTCATGTTGTCCTGGCGCAGTTGCTGCTGGACGGCATTCTGGCGCTGCTGGCTCTGTACCCGCGACTGGTCGACCGCGCGCTGCCAGTCGCGTTGGGCCGTCGACGGGGCGGGGGTCGTCGTGCGGGCGGGCTGCCCGGCAGGCCGGGCGGTCGTCGCACGGGGGTCGGTTTGCGCCACCGCGATCGCGGGGAGCGCGAGGGCGGCGAACACCAGAAGGGTACGGCGAGATGATTTGGTCATCGTCCTGGTCCAGAATGCGAGGGACTGTCCCCAGCCTACGTTTCCCCGCATGAACCTCGTGTTGCCATCCCGGTGGCGTGCCGTCACCGCGTTTTTGCTCGTCCTGCTGGCCGGTTGCGCCCAGCAACCGCCCTCCGCTCCCGCCACCCGCCACCCGGTGCTGCTGATCTCGATCGACGCGTTCCGGGCCGATTACCGGGATCGCAAGATCACCCCGAACCTCGAAGCGATGGCCGCCGATGGCGCGCAGGCGCCGTACATGCTCCCGTCGTTTCCGTCGCTGACCTTCCCCAACCACTACACCCTGGTGACCGGCCTGGTGCCCGACCACCACGGCATCGTCAACAACACGATGCGCGACCCCGTGTTGGGCGAGTTCGATCTCTCCAACCACGCGGCGACCAGCGACGGCCGCTGGTGGTCCGACGCCGAGCCCATCTGGGTCACGGCGCAGAAGCACGGCCTGCGGACCGCCACGATGTTCTGGCCGGGCACCGAAGCCCAGATCCACGGCGTGCGCCCGGATCACTGGATTCCCTACGACGGCGCCATCACGCCGCGCCAGCGCGTGGATAAGCTGCTGTCCTGGATCGACGAGCCGGGTCCCCGGCCGATGTTCGACACGCTTTATTTCGAAGGCGTCGACCATGCCGGGCACGACCACGGGCCGGATTCGCCCGAGGTCAACGCGGCGATGCGTGAGGTGGACGACGCCCTGGGTTACCTGGTCGCCGAACTGCGCCGCCGTGGTCTTTACGACCAGACCGACATCGTCGTCGTGTCCGACCATGGCATGGCCAGCGTGCCGAAGGGCAACACGGTGTTCGCCGACGACGAAACCGACCTCGACGACCTCGATCCGGTCTCCTACGGCGTGATGGCCACGTTCAACCCCCGGCCCGGCCACGACGCTACCCACGCGATCGCACGCCTGCTGGGCCCGCACGACCACATGACGTGTTACCGGCGCGAAGACCTGCCCAAGCGCCTGGACTACGGTACCCATCGCCGGGTGCCCGCGATCCTCTGCCTGGCCGATACCGGCTGGGCGATCATCAGCCACGCGGCCATGGACCGGCGCACCACGCCGATGTCGCTCGGCGAACACGGCTACGACAACCTCGATCCGACCATGCGCGCGTTGTTCGTGGCCCACGGCCCCGACTTCGCCCGCGGTGCCACCATCGCGCCGTTTCCCAACGTGGACGTCTATCCGCTGCTGATGCACCTGCTGGGCGTGCCGCCCCAGCCGAACGACGGCCACCTGGACGATGTGAAGGGCCTGCTCGCCCACTGACGACCCTGCGGGGGGAATCCCGTAGAATCGGCCGATGCGCCAGATCTATACCTCCCCCCGCCAGGACAACATCGACCGGATCGTCGCCCTTCTCGCCGACAACGACGTCGAGACCACGGTGACGAACCGGTCGAACTGGAACCGCCCCACCTACCAGCGATTCAGCTACTCCCAACGCAACGACAACCGCGATGCGTGGCCGCAGGTGTGGGTCAAGCGCCCCGACGATTTCCCCAAGGCACGCGCCCTGCTCAAGGACATCGGCATCGAGCCGGCGGTGCGCTTCCAGGAAGAACTCCGCGTCCATCGCCATCCCCGCTTCCAGCCGCCCGCGCAGCGCACGGCCGCGCGTATCCGTCTGATGGTGCTCGCGATCGTTGCGGGAGTGATGCTGATGATCGTGCTCAAGGCCACCCAGGTGCTCTGATGGACGGCGGCCACGCACCGATGCCAGCCCACCGGGCCTTGCGCGAACGGACCCGGGACGCGCACGAGGCCACCGAAGCCACCGAGGGCATGCGTCGGCTCATGGACGGGCGGATGGACGAAGCCGGCTATCGCCAGTTGCTGGCGGCGCAGCTGGGCCTGTTCACCCATTGGGAACGCGCGCGCGCGGGGTGGCTGGACCGCATCCAGCCGCGCTGGGCCTACACCTCGCGTCTCGCCCCGTTGGCGACGGACGTCGGCGACGCGCCCACGCCCGGCCCGCTCGGAGCCGCCGCATGGACGACGGACGTGCCGTCGGGCGACGACGAGGCGGGTTACTGGGGCGAGCTCTACGTCATCGAAGGCTCGCCCCAGTAACCCGCCTCGTCGTCGCCCGACGGCACGTCCGTCGTCCATGCGGCGGCTCCGAGCGGGCCGGGCGTGGGCGCGTCGCCGACGTCCGTCGCCAAC
>CAJYHU010000292.1 GCA_913774655.1 uncultured Luteibacter sp.
GCGCCCCCTTCGCCCTCGATCGCGTCGCCGGCGCGATCGTGTTCCTTGGCCATCAACTGGGCCTCAAGGCGGAGCTGACGCCACGCGAGAACCTCAGCCTTGCCCAGGCGCTCTACGGTCGGCGGGAAGGCCTGTCCATCGAGGGCGCCCTGCGCGACGTCGGGCTGGCGGGTTACGACGACGAACCCGTGCGCCGGCTCTCCGCGGGACAGAAGAAGCGCGCCGCGCTGGCACGGCTGCTGATCCTGCCCGCCCGCGTGTGGCTGCTCGACGAACCCTACGCCACCCTCGACCGCGACGGCATCGCGCTGGTGAATCGCCTGATCGACACCCACGCCCGGCGGGGCGGTGCCGCCCTGGTCACCAGCCACGGCGCCGTCAGCTTCGCGGGCGACGCGCTCCGCCGCATACGGTTGCACGCGTGACGCCCGGCCACCTGGGCGCCGCTTGCGCCGCCGTGTTGCGACGCGACCTCCTCCTGGCATGGCGCCGTCGCGGCGACGTCGCCATGCCGGTGCTCTACGCGCTGATCGTGGGCACGCTGTTTCCGTTCGCCATCGGTCCCGAACCGGCGCTCCTGGCCCGGATCGCCGCGGGCGTGGTCTTGGTCACCGTGCTGCTGTCGATCCTGCTGTCCCTGGACGGGCTGTTTCGCGCCGACATCGAGGACGGCTCGATGGAACAACTGATGCTCGCGCCGCAACCGCTCGCCATGCTGGTGGGGATGAAGATGCTCGCGCACTGGATCACCGCGGCGCTGCCGCTGATCGTCGTCGCACCCGTGCTCGCGTCGATGCTGCATTTTCCCGCGACCGCGATTCCGGTGCTGATACTCGCCCTTGCGCTCGCCACGCCCTTGTTGAGCGTGCTCGGTGCAGTGCTCGTGGCGCTGGCGGGCGGCGCAAGGCGCTCTGGTATGCTTCTGGCGCTGATGTTGCTGCCTCTGTGCGTACCGGTCGTGATCTTCGCCGCGGGCGCGGTGTCGGCGGCGCAACAGGGCCTGCCATGGGCCGCGCCGATGGCGTGGCTCGGCGCGGGACTGGCGCTGGCCGTGGTGCTGGGGCCGCTGGCTTGCGCGGCGGCGCTGCGGATCGCGATGGACAGCTGATCCGATGCAACCGGGTATGCGACGGGAGGGACTAACCATGGATGCGCCGATTTCCTTGACGAGGACCGATGGCTAACTGGGTACCGCTCTGGCTGCACCGCCTGGGATCCCCGCCGGTGTTCTATCGCTTCGCCGGCGCCGTGCGTCCCTGGGCGCTGGGCCTGGCCATCGCGCTGGGCGCCGTGGCGCTTTACGGCGGCTTGTTCGTCGCCCCGGCCGACTACCAGCAGGGCGACGCGTACCGCATCATCTTCATCCACGTGCCGAGCGCCTGGATGAGCCTGTTCATCTATGGCGCGATGGCGCTGGCCGCCTTCATCGGCCTGGTCTGGCGGATCAAGCTCGCCGAAACCGTGGCCATGGCGTCCGCGCCGATCGGCGCCGCGTTCACCCTCATCACCCTGGCCACGGGTTCGCTCTGGGGCAAGCCGATGTGGGGCACGTGGTGGACGTGGGACGCCCGGCTCACCTCCGAGCTCGTGCTGCTGTTCATCTACCTCGGCATCATCGGCCTGCACCACGCCTTCGAAGACCGCCGCCAGGGCGCGCGCGCGGCGTCGTTCCTGGTGCTGATCGGCGCAGTGAACGTGCCCATCGTGCATTTCTCGGTGAACTGGTGGAACACCCTCCACCAGGGCGCCACCGTGCGCCTGCTCGGTCCGTCGCACATCGACGCGAGCATGATCTGGCCGCTGCTTACCATGATGGCGGCCACCAAGTGCTACTACGTATCCAGCCTGTTCGCCCGGGTCCGCGCCGACCTCGTCGTCGCCGAAGGCGGCAAGGGCTGGGTGCGCGACCTCGCCCTGGACGACGCGAAGGACGCCCCGGCATGACCGACCTCGGCATGGGCCACTACGGCCTCTACGTGTGGTCGTCGCTGGCGATCTTCGCCGTCGTGCTTCTCATCGACACGCTGGTGCCGCTCGCGCGGCGCCGGCGCCACCTGCGCGACCTGCATGCCCGACTCGCACGACAGCAGAATCGCCGCCGGCCCGGAACCGCATCGAACCATGAATCCCACCCGTAAACGCCGACTCGCCATCGTGATCTCGGTCGTGTTCGCCGCCTCCGTGGCGGTGAGCCTCACCGTGTTCGCGTTGCAGCGGAACATGAGCTACCTGTTCACGCCCAGCCAGGTGCAGGAAGGCCAGGCCACCCCGTATGCCACGTTCCGGCTCGGCGGCATGGTCAAGGCCGGGTCGATCCAGCGCGCGGGCGACAGCCTGAAGGTCAGCTTCATCGTCGTCGACGACGGGGGTGCCATGCCGGTGGAATACACCGGGATCCTGCCCGACCTGTTCCGCGACAACCAGTCGGTGATCGCCACCGGACGTATGGCCGATGGGCGCTTCATCGCCAGCGAAGTGCTCGCCAAGCACGACGAGAACTACATGCCGAAGGAATTGAAGGACGCGATGGCGAAGGCTCACGACAAGCGCCACATCGACGACACGCCATCGAAGGACGCGCCCCGGTGATACCGGAACTGGGCCAGTTTTCGCTGGTGCTGGCGCTGTTGCTCGCGCTGGCCCAGGGCGTCCTGCCCCTCGTGGGCGCGTGGCGCGGCAACGGCGCCCTGATGGCGGTGGCCCGACCCGCCGCCGCCGGACAGGCGATCTTCGTGTTCGCGGCGATGGCGATCCTCATCCACGCCTTCCTCGCCTTCGATTTCTCCGTGGCCTACGTGGCGGACAACTCGAACCTGGCCCTGCCCTGGTATTACCGCGTGACCGCGGTGTGGGGCGCGCACGAAGGCTCGATGCTGTTGTGGGTGTTCATCCTCAACGTGTGGTCGCTCGCGCTGGCGGCGTTCAGCCGCCACCTGCCGCCGGCGTTCCTGTCGCGCGTGCTCGCGGTGCTCGGCCTCATCGGCGTCGGCTTTCTCGCCTTCATCCTGTTCACCTCCAACCCGTTCCTGCGCGAACTGCCGAGGCCGGCGGACGGCGGCGACCTGAACCCGGTGTTGCAGGACCCCGGCATGACCTTCCACCCGCCCGTGCTCTACATGGGCTACGTGGGATTCTCGGTCGCCTTCGCGTTTTCCATCGCCGCGCTGCTGGGCGGCGAACTGGAGCAGGCGTGGGTGCGCTGGGCGCGGCCGTGGACGAACGTCGCCTGGGCCTTCCTCACCCTGGGTATCGTCGCGGGCAGTTGGTGGGCCTATGCCGAATTGGGCTGGGGCGGCTGGTGGTTCTGGGATCCGGTGGAAAACGCTTCATTCATGCCGTGGCTCGTCGGCGTAGCGCTGATCCACGCACAGGCCGTCACGGAAAAACGCGGCTCGCTGCCCGCCTGGACGGTGTTGCTGTCGCTGTTCGCCTTCTCGCTGTCGTTGCTGGGCACGTTCCTGGTGCGCTCCGGCGTGCTGACCTCGGTGCATGCCTTCGCATCGGACCCGCGTCGCGGCCTCTACATCCTGGGCTTCCTCGTGGTGGTGATCGGCGGATCGCTGCTGCTGTACGCGATCCGCGCCCCGAAAGTGGCCACCGGCAAGCCGTTCGACGCCCTGTCGCGCGAAACCGGCATCATGGTGGCCAACCTGCTGTTCACCACGGCGGCCGCCATGGTGTTGCTGGGCACGCTGTTTCCGCTGATCGGCGATGCCTTCAACCTTGGGCGCGTATCGGTCGGTCCGCCCTACTTCGGTTTCCTCTTCGTGTTGCTGATGGCGCCGGCGGTGCTGTTGCTGCCGTATGGGCCCTACTTGCGCTGGGGTCGTGCGGAGGGGCGCCAGCTCACCGTGGTGAGCCTTCGCGCGGGGCTCGCCGCCGTCGTCTGCGCGATCGCGGCGGCATGGTTCGCCGACGGGCGCGTTCGCGCCGTGGCGGGGGTGGCCGGCGCGGTGTGGGTGGCTGCCGGCACGTTGGCCTACGCGCTCAAGCGCTGGCGCGAGATGCCGTCCGGACGGCGCTATCCCGCCGAAATGGCCGGCATGCTGGTGGCCCACCTGGGCGTGGCGATCTTCCTCATCGGCGTGATGTTGTCCGAATCGCTCAGCGTGGAACGCGACGTGCGCATGGCGCCGGGCCAGACCGAAGCCGTGGGCGGTTACCAGTTCCGTTTCGATGGCGTGCGTGAGACCGACGGCCCGAACTGGACCGCCGACGAGGGCGAGGTCAGCGTGCTGCGCGACGGCGCGTTCGTCACCACCATGCGCCCGCAGAAGCGCACGTATTCGCGCGGCCAGGTACAGAGCGAGTCGGCGATCGACCCGGGGCTGTTCCGCGACGTCTACGTGGCGCTGGGCGAACCGATGGACGCCCGGCATCCCGAAGGCGCCTGGGCCGTGCGCCTTTACCACAAGCCCTTCGTGCGCTGGATCTGGCTGGGTGGCCTGTTCATGATGGCCGGCGGTTTCCTCGCCGCCGCCGAACGCCGATTCCGCACGCACAAGCAGGCGCGCGACCTGCCGGCGACGTCGGCCACGGAGTCGGTCGCATGAGCCGGCTGATACCCTTGGCCGGCTTTTTGCTGCTGGTGGGCCTGTTCGGCTTCGGTATCTGGTGGAACACCCGCCACGACCCCCACGAGATCGTATCGCCGCTGATCGACAAGCCCGCGCCCGCGTTCATGCTGCCGCGCCTGGACGATCCCATGGCGTCGTTCGGCCGCGCCGACCTGTTGGGCAAACCGTATTTCATCAACGTGTTCGCCAGCTGGTGCATCGAATGCGCGCACGAACATCCGCAATGGATGGGCGAAATGAAGCAGCTGGGCCTGCCGCTGATCGGTTTCAACTACAAGGACGATCCGCAGGCGGCGAAAGCCTGGCTCGACGAACATGGCAACCCGTTCGACGTCATCGTCACCGACCGCGACGGACGCGCCGGCATCGATTTTGGGGTGTATGCCGCGCCGGAAACCTTCCTTATCGATGGCAAGGGCGTGATCCGCTACAAGCG
>CAJYHU010000293.1 GCA_913774655.1 uncultured Luteibacter sp.
GCTTTTTCCTCGAGCAGGTGCGGCGCGTGGTCGGTGGCAAGTACGTCGAGCCGGCCTTCGGCCAGCGCCCTGGTGATCGCGTCGCGATCGGCCTCGTCCTTGATCGCGGGATTGCACTTGATGAGAAAGCCCTTCTCGTCGTAATCGGCTTTGCCGCCGAAATGCAGGAAGTGAACGCAGGTCTCGGCGGTGATGCGCTTGCCTTCGATCGGGCCGGGCTCGAACAGCGCCAGCTCGTCGGCGGTGGAAATGTGCAGCACGTGCAGGCGGGTGCCATGCTTCTTCGCCAGCGAGATCGCCAGGCGGGTCGACGTGATGCAGGCCTCGCGCGAGCGGATGTGCGGGTGTTCCCAGGCCGGGATGTCGTCACCGTAGATCTGGCGCGCCTTCTCGTGGTTAGCGTCGATCATCGGCGTGTCTTCGCAGTGGGTGATGATCGGCACCGGCGTGTCGCGGAAGATGCCGTCGAGGGTGGCGGGATCGTCGACCAGCATGTTGCCCGTGGAGGCGCCCATGAATACCTTCACCCCCGGCGCCGCCTTGGGATCGAGCGCGCGGATGTGTTCGAGGTTGTCGTTGCTGGCACCCATGTAGAAGGCGTAGTTCACCGCCGACGTCTCTGCCGCGCGTGCGTACTTGGCCTCGAGCGTATCCCGGTCGAGCGCGGGCGGGCGGGTGTTGGGCATCTCCATGAAACTGGTGATGCCACCCGCGGCGCACGCGCGCGATTCGCTGCGGATGTCGGCTTTCTGGGTGAGGCCGGGTTCGCGGAAGTGAACCTGGTCGTCGATCATCCCCGGGAGCAGCCACAGTCCGGTGGCGTCGATCACCTGGTCGTCACGCTCTTTTTCCAGTCGCTCGGCGATCCTCGCGATTTTTCCGTCACGGATCCTCACGTCGGCCTTGAACCGTTTGTTTTCGTTGACGAGTTCGGCGTTCTGGATGAGCCAGGCATCAGTCATGGGTATGAGCTCCTTGAGCGCCGCAGCGGCGCAGGATGAAACGGTCGGGAACGGGATCGTTGCCGCCCTCGCACAGCGGCTGGCAGCGAACGAGTCGCCAGGCGGTCAGCACGGTGCCGCGCGCGGGGCCGAAGCGGGCGATGGCGACCCGGGCATAATCCGAGCAGGATGGATGGAACCGGCAGCGGGCCCCCAGCAAGGGACTGAGCCACCGTTTATAGAAGGACAACAGTAGAAGGAGGAGGCGGGTCACGATGCGGGCACGGTATCGACCGGCGTATGTCAGCCGACAGTATCCCAGAAGAAAGGTTGATGGGGTAACGCATCTGGGCTATAACACCCCGCCGCCACGGCCACCGAGGTGAAGGAAATGGCGAAAATCGCTCCACGTTCCGCAGCTGCCAAGGGCGCCCCCAAGAAGGGCGGGGCCGGCGACGAGGCTCCATCCAAGAAGGCCGTGGCCGCGGCGAAGTCGGTGAAGGCACCGGCCAAGACCGCCGCCAAGGCACCGGCCAAGGCCGTGGCGAAGAAGGCCGCGACCAAGACGGCCCCGTCCAAGGCCGCCAAGCCGGCGGCCAAGCCGCCAGCGGCACCTGCTGCGGCAAAGAAAACCAGCGCCGCCGCCACGAAGGCGACGACGAAGACGCCCGCCGCGCCCGTGAAGAAAACGGCGCCCGAGGCGAAACCGGCCAAGGCGGCGACAGCCACCCCAGCCACCGACACGCCTGCGGCCGGCACCGGACGCACGGCATCCGCGGTGGCCAGCGCCATTCCATCCCGAACCGAGAAATACGCGCAATCCAGCATGAACAGCACCGCTCTCGAAAACGGCATCACGAAAGAAGACGGCCGCTACGCGCTGCCGGCGACCACGATCATCGATCTCCCCGACGGCTATCGTCCCAGCGACGACGACGGCGAGGAGTACATGAGCCCCAAGCACCTTGCGTATTTTCGTAAGAAGCTCAAGAAGTGGCGCGACGACCTCATCGAAGAATCGCGCCAGACGATGGACAACCTCCGTGAAGAAGTCCGCGACGTGGGCGACGAGGCCGAGCGCGCCACCCGCGAGACCGAAAACTCGCTGGAGCTGCGCACGCGGGATCGTTACCGCAAGCTGATCTCCAAGATTGACAAGGCCTTGCGCCGGATCGAGGAAGGCCGTTACGGCTTTTGCGAAGAGACCGACGAAGAGATCGGCCTCGAGCGCCTGGATGCCCGCCCCATCGCCACGCTCACGCTCGACGCGCAAGAGCGCCGCGAGCATCTGCAGAAGCAGATGGGCGACTGAGCCTATCGCATCGCGACCCACGGAAACCCCGCCCTGAGCGGGGTTTCTTTTTTGGGTTCGTCACGGACGTCCGGGGACCTTCCCAGCGATCGCCTTTATGGCCCGGCGGATGGTCGATCCCGCGAGTCGTGGCGCTGCGGTGACCTTGTAGCGCCAGAGCACGTTGCACCTGAGCGTTTAGCGGGGACACCAAAGGCTCTCATGCACTATCCCCGCACTCGCGCGAAGAACCTGTTTTTGCCTCTCGCCGAACCAGGGCTGGGGCTACACTGGCGGTCAAAGGAGCCGCCATGCGCCATCTTCAGAACCTGATCCTCAACACGGACAGCTACAAGGCCAGTCACTGGTTGCAATACCCGCCGGGCACGGACCGGACCTTCTTCTACGTGGAGTCGCGCGGTGGCGTCTACGACCGCACCGTATTCTTCGGCCTGCAGGCCATCCTGAAAGCCTGGTTGAGCCGGCCCGTCACCCACGCCGACGTGGACGAGGCGCGCGATGTCTTCGCCGTCCACGGGGAGCCATTCAACGAGGAGGGGTGGCGTCGTATCGTCGACGTGCACGGCGGCCACCTGCCGATGCGCATCCGGGCTGTCTCCGAAGGCACCGTGGTGCCCACCCACCAGGCCCTGGTGACCATCGAGTCGACCGATCCGCAGGCATTCTGGTTGCCCAGCTACCTGGAAACCCTGCTGCTGCGGCTGTGGTATCCGGTGACGGTCGCCACGCTCAGCTGGCACGTGAAGCGAACCGTCCGCGAGTTTCTCGAGCGGACGAGCGACGACGTGGACGGGCAGTTGCCGTTCAAGCTGCACGACTTCGGCGCTCGCGGCGTTTCCAGCGCCGAATCCGCCGCACTGGGCGGCATGGCGCACCTGGTCAATTTCCGCGGCACCGACACGGTGCAGGGTGTGCTGGCGGCCCGCGAGTTTTACGGCGAGGCGATGGCGGGGTATTCGATCCCCGCGGCGGAACACAGCACCATCACCAGTTGGGGACGCGATCGCGAGGTCGACGCCTACCGCAACATGCTCCGGCACTTCGCCCGGCCCGGCAGCCTCGTGGCCGTGGTGTCCGACAGCTACGACATCTTTCACGCCATCCGCGAGCATTGGGGTCGCACCCTTCGCGACCAGGTGATCGCCTCCGGAGGTACCTTGGTGGTGCGTCCGGACTCGGGTGATCCGGTCGAAGTGGTGCATCGCTGCCTGACCCTGCTCGACGACGCGTTCGGCGCCACGGTTAACGGCAAGGGCTACCGCGTGCTCAACCACGTGCGCGTCATCCAGGGCGATGGCGTCAATCCCGACAGCATCCGCGCCATCCTCGAACGGATCACCGGGGCGGGGTACGCCGCCGACAACATCGCTTTCGGCATGGGCGGCGCGCTGTTGCAGAAGGTGGATCGGGACACGCAGAAATTCGCCCTGAAGTGTTCGGCGGCACGCATCGACGGGCAGTGGGTCGATGTATTCAAGGCGCCCGTCACCGACGCGGGCAAGTTTTCCCAGCGCGGCCGCCTCACGCTCATCCGGCATCGCGACTACGGTACGTGGCGCACGGTCCCGATACCCCACGACATCGAGACGGCGGACGCGATGCCCCTGGAGCCGGGCTGGGACCATGCGATGGAGACGGTGTGGGAAAACGGCGTCCTGCGACGCGATGCCTCGTTTGCGAGCGTGCGTGAGCGCAGCGAGGCGTCCTGATCCCTCGAGGCGCTGGGCGCCCTTCTTGCAGGTGCGGACCGTGTCCGCGAATCCCCGGGGGGGCACCGAGCAAGCGACCCCGCGGTGCGGGCGCCCGGCGTCAGTGCCCGAGGCCGGATACCGCCGGCTCGCCTGCGGGGCGGGCTCCTACGCGGCCAGGACGGCGCTGGCGTGGGCCTTGATCCGGGCCAGCATCGCGGCCAGGCCATTGGAGCGGGTGGGGGACAGGTGCTTGGCCAGGCCGATCTGCTGGACGAAGTCCGGCTGGGTGTCGACGATCTCCTGCGCGGGACGATCGGAATAGACCCGCAGCACCAGGGCGATCAGCCCGGAGACGATGGCCGAGTCGCTGGCGGCGGCGAAATGCAGCCGTGAGGCATCGCCCGACGGAATCAGCCACACCATGGATTGGCAGCCATGCACGCGGTGCTCTTCGGTTTTGTCCTGCTCGGGGAAGGCCGGCAACTGCCGCCCGAGGTCGATCAGGTATTGATAGCGCTCGGTCCAGTCGCCGAAGAAGGCGAATTCGTCGGCGATGGCGGCCTGTGCCTCGGCGGCGGTGGGTTCCTGCGGATGGCTCATGCCTTTACCACGCTCCAGCGGGTGCCCTGGGCGCCGTCCTCGATGGCGATGCCCATGGCCTTCAATTGATCGCGGATCGCGTCGGAGCGGGCGAAGTCCTTCGCCGCGCGGGCCGCGCGCCGTTCGTCGAGCAGCGCTTCGATGGCGTCCGCATCGACGGTTTCGCCCGGATTGCCCTGGCGGAACCAGGCTTCCGGATCGTCCTGCAGCAGGCCCAGAAGCGCGCCGCCGCCGAGAAGGGCGGCCTTGGCCCGGCCCCGCTCGGCGCCGCTGGCGCGACGGGCGGCGTCGGCAAGCTGGGAGATCTCCGCCAGCGCCTGCGGGGTGTTGAGGTCGTCGCACAGCGCCGCTTCCACCGCCTCCGGCACCACGGCGTCACCGGCCTCGACCCCGGCCAGGTCGCGTAGCGCGCCGTACCAGCCATCGAGCGTGCGGACGGACTGGGTGAGGGCGGCATCGGACCAGTCCAGCGGCTGGCGGTAGTGGCCGCGCAACAACATGAGACGCAACGCCTCGGCCGGATGCTTCTTGAGCAGTTCGTGCAGCTGGAGCACGTTGCCCAGCGACTTCGACATCTTGCGGCCGTCGAACGTCAGCATGCCGTTGTGCAGCCAGTAGCGCGCGAACACCTTGCCCCCGTGGGCGCACGTGCTCTGCGCGATCTCGTTCTCATGGTGGGGAAAGGTCAGATCGACGCCACCGGCGTGGATGTCGATGGTTTCGCCCAGGTGGGCCTCGCTCATCGCCGAGCATTCGATGTGCCAGCCGGGACGTCCACGGCCCCAGGGACTCTCCCAGCCGGGCAGGGTGGCGTCGGAGGGCTTCCAGAGCACGAAGTCGCCCGGGCTCTTCTTGTAAGGGGCCACTTCCACGCGGGCACCGGCGAGCAGTTCGTCGGGATCGCGGCCCGAAAGCGCGCCGTAGGCCGGGAACGACTCCACATGGAACAGGACATGGCCTTCCGCCGCGTAGGCGTGGCCGTTCGCGATCAGGCGCTCGATCATCGCGACGATCTGCGGCATGTGCGCCGTGGCATGCGGTTCGACGTCAGGCGGTGCCACGCCGAGCCGGGCGATGTCGTCGCGGTAGGCCTGGGCGAAGCGTTCGGTGATCTGGCCGATCGGCACGCCGGCCGCCGCCGCGGCGGCGTTGATCTTGTCGTCGACGTCGGTGATGTTCCGCGCGTAGACGAGGGTGGGGTAGTGCCGGCGGATCAGGCGTGCCAGCACGTCGAAGACGACCGGTGGCCGCGCGTTGCCGATGTGGATGTAGTTATAGACCGTGGGCCCGCAGACATACATCGTCACCCGTTCCGGATCGAGGGGGCTGAACGCTTCCGTGCGGCGTGACAGGGTGTTGTAGAGCGAGATCGGCATCGGGGGTCCATGGCGGGCGCGGCGGGCGGCCGGCCTGAAATAGTAGCAAGGCGAGGCCGCCAGGGGCGCACGCGCGAGCGGGCGATCCGTTGACGGGCGAACGTGAAGACACCGAAGCAAACTATAAGCGTGGATTCAGCGTGAACTTGATGGAATGGGCGCCAGTAGGCGCTTTTGGGGCGCCTCGCTGGAGGTCTTTCTTCATGGCTCGCCTGCTCATCCCCGCGCTGTTCTTCGCGGTCTTCGCCACCGGCGCCGTCGCGCAGGATGGCCGCTATGGTCCGCCCCCGCCGCAGGGTCCGGACGACAACACCCATTTCGGCTGGGCCGACGTGCTGCGCGTCGATCCGGTCTACGGCGTGTCGCGCGTGGAGACGCCGCGACAGGAGTGCTACGACCAGCCGGTGGTCCGTCGCGAATCCAGTGGCGGCAGCGCGGCCGGCACCATCCTCGGCGCCGTCGTCGGTGGCGTGCTGGGCAACACCGTCGGCAAGGGCGATGGTCGCAAGGCCGCCACCGTGGCCGGTGCGCTGGCCGGTGGCGTGGTGGGCAACAACGTCTCGCGCGACGATCGCACCTATGAGGGCACCGAGACCCGCTGCCGCGATTTCAGCACCGTCTCCGAACAGCGTCGTATCGCAGGGTATGACGTCGAATACCGGTATCGAGGCGAGGTGTACGTGTCCCGCCTCAATTACGATCCGGGCGAGCGGTTGCGCGTTCGTGTGAGCGTGTCGCCGGCCGATTGATCCGGCCAGGGCGCATCACCGAAAGGCCGCGAGCGATCGCGGCCTTTTT
>CAJYHU010000294.1 GCA_913774655.1 uncultured Luteibacter sp.
GACAGCCTCGGGCAACGTGGTGCCGTCCGGCGCGTCGCGCACGTCCTCTGGCGCGGCGTGCTGGGGAAGGATCGCGGCCAGATCGTGCACGGTAAGCATCTCCGTGCGCGACAGCGCGACGCCCCGCTCGATGGCGTTGCGCAGCTGGCGCACGTTGCCGGGCCACGGATACGCGCACAGCGCAGCCAGCGCATCCGCCGCGATGCGCTTGCGCCCGGCAAGGAAATGCCGCACCAGGGGCTCGATGTCCTCGCGACGGTCGCGCAACGGCGCGATGCGGACCGACAGCACATCGAGGCGATAGAGCAGGTCGGCACGGAACTGGCCGTCCGCGACGCGCTGGGCGAGGTCGCGGTGGCTGGCGGCCACCACCCGCACGTCCACCCGCACGGGTTGGCTGGCGCCGACCGGCACGACCTCCTGCTCCTGCAGCACGCGCAACAGCTTCGCCTGCATCGCGGCAGGCATGTCGCCAATTTCGTCGAGGAACAACGTGCCGCCCTCGGCCTCGCGGAAATGCCCCTTGCGTTCCGCGACCGCGCCGGTGAACGCACCCTTGCGATGGCCGAAGAGTTCGCTCTCCATGAGTTCGGCGGGAATCGCCGCGCAATTGACCGCGACGAAGGGCATGCCGGCGCGCGCGCTGGCCCGATGAAGCGCGCGCGCGACCACGTCCTTGCCCGTGCCGGTCTCGCCGTGGATCAGCACGGGGACGCTCGTGGCGGCGGCCATGCCGACCGTCTTCTGCACGGCACGCATGGCGTCGCTGACGCCGACCAGCAGTGGTTCGCTTTCCACGCCGTCGGGCGCGGCGGCGGGTGCGGGCGCGGGCGGGGCTTTCGCCTGCCAGGCGCGGGCGATCACGGCGGCGAGATCGTCGCGTCCGATCGGCTTGGTGAGGTGGTCGAACGCGCCGTAGCGCATCGCCGCGATCGTGTTCTCGCCCGTCGCATGGGCGGTGAGCATGATGATGGGAATCCGCGGCGATGCCCCACCCTCGCCGAGCGTGCGCAGCACCGAGAGGCCATCCCGGCCCGGCATGAGGTAGTCGAGGAACGCGAGATCGACGTCGGCTTGCTCGAGCGCCACCAACCCTTCGCGACCGTCGCCCACCACGTCGACGTCGTGCCCCATCGACTCCAGCGTGGACGCCAGCGTGTCGCGGAAATCCGCGTCGTCGTCGATGATCAGGATGCGTGCCATGGCACCTCGATGAAGAATCGCGTCATGTCGTGTTCGCGCAGGTGGCCCGCGCTGCCGCCATGGGCGAGCGCGATGTCCATGACCAGCGCCAGGCCCAGCCCGTGGCCATCGATGCGGCCGCTCACGAACGGCTCGAAGAGGCGGGCCGCCACGTCGGCGGCGATGGGCTCGCCGTCGTTCTCCACCGCGACGCGCAACACCCTGCCCCGCGTGGATACCGCCAGGCGCACACGACCGTCGGCCGGTGCGTGCTGCATCGCATTGCGCACGAGGTTTTCCGCGGCGCGACGCATCTGTTCGCCGTCCATGTACCACGACGGCTCATCGACGGCATCGGCATCGACGTCGAACGCCCGCGGCCAGGATGTCTCATGGATAAAGGTATCCAGCCAGGCGTCGAGCGGCGTCCAGGTGGGCACCACCCGCACCGGCTGCACCATCGCAAGCAGGCTCTCGACGACGCGGTTGAGACGGTCCACCTGGGTCAGCACCATGCCGAGCGAACGCTGGGCCGCGGGGGACATGCCGTCGGGATCGGCATGCAAGGCATTCTCGGCGGCCAGGCGCATCGTGCCGATGGGATTGCGGATCTCGTGCGCCACCGTGGCTGTCATCCGGCCTAGCGTCGTCAGCCGCTCGTGCCGTTGCAGGGTCGCGTCGAGGGCGAGGCGCTCCCGGCGGGCCTCTTCGACGCGTGCGGCATAGGCCATCACCGCGTCGGACAGACGATCGATCTCGGGTGAGCCGGTCGGCGGTATCGACGGCACGCGTTCGCTGCCCGCAAGCGCCTTGCCGACCGCGTCGAACTTCGCCCGCCAGCGCCGGGTGATCGTCGCCAGGCCGACCGCGGTCACCAGTACCACCGCGAGGAGCACCGCCAGCCCCGCCGCGAGCGGACCGTACGTGCCGTCACGCGCGTTCGCCACGCGCGTCATCGTCCAGGCGGCCCAGGCCCGGCCCAGCGGGCAGGCGGCGATCAGCAACGCCTCACGCCGTCCCTCGCGGGTGTACAGCACGGTGCCGCGCTGCGCCAGCGCGCGCGAGGCGACCGTCTCGATGTTCGTCCGTTCGGCCTGCGGCACGTCGAGCTTGGTGTCCGAGCCGTCATAGGTGGGAAACGCATAGGCGATGTTGCCGCGCGCGGGGTCGTACACGCCGCCTTCCACGCCGGGTGCTTCCTGCAACACCAATTGCAGCACCACGCCCGCAAGTTCCTGCGCATGATCGCTCGCGCGGGCGGCGTCGGTCGCCGCGGCGAAACGCTCGCCCAGGCGTGCGCACTCGGTCTGCACCTGGCGTGCCGCGGCCTCCGTCTGCACGCCGTCGGTCTGCCCGTAGATGCCCACGAGTATCCAGCCCAGCCCGATGCAGCACAGGGCGCTCACCAGGCAGATGGCTGTGAGTTGGCTGGAAAGGGAACGCATGGGACGCTCGTGCCGACGGTGCGTGGATGGTGGGGACGTCGCGATCATATACGCGTGAACATGACCCGCGACCGCTCAAGAACACGGCGCCCGTGCCGATGTGCACGTATGCGCACTCCCGTGATCTACGTCCATGGCTTCATCGGCCATCTCCGCTTCGCCGAACTGTCGACGGGCCTCGATCCCGACGACGTCTGGATGCCCGATCTGCTCGGCTTCGGCACCTACGGCTACGCCGATCCCGGACGCATGTCGGTCGCCCACCAGGCCGAACATCTCGCCACGTGGATCGAGCGCCACGTCGGCCTCGACCCGGCCATCGTCGTCGGCCATTCGGCCGGCGCCGCCGTCGTGATGCGTTACGCGAGGGAGCATCCCGAGCGCATCGCGGCTCTGGTAAGCGCGGAAGGCAACCTCGCGCCGAGCGACGCGTTCCTGTCGTCGCGCCTGGCGCCCATGGCGCCGGCCGACGTCGTGCGCTGGCTCGCGCAGACGCGGCAGTCGCCCGGGAGCCTGATGACGTCCGACGCCTGCCGCCTCAACGACGCGGCGCTGGACCGCCTGAAGGAGTGGCTCGACCATCAGCCCGCCGAGGTGATCCACGCCGCCGCACGCGCCGCGCTGCTGGAAACCCTGCGCCCGGCCTACGTGAGCGACGTGGCCGAGGTCATGGCGACGATCCCGACCTTCCTGATGCGCGGGGAGCGCACGCCGCCGGGACTGGGCGTCACGCCGCGGGTGAACGAACTGGCCCAGGCCAGCTTCACCATCCCGAATGCCGGGCACGCGATGGTGCTCGAGAACCCGGAGGGCGTCGGCCGGGCCGTCGCCGAGGTGGTGGCGTGGGTGCGCCGACAACCCGCCCGGTGATCGCTTGCCAGGTACGCCATGCGGTCACCCCTGCGCCGGCCTGACCGGTGGCGTTCACCCGGGGCTCGCGGTCGCCTCCGGTGACGGCGACCCGCCGTTGGCTCCGTCACCCAGCGACGGATGCGACATCGTTTCCCCCATCACACGGTTACGGCCCGCGCGTTTGGCCGCATAGAGGGCTTTGTCCGCGGCGATCACCACGTCGCTCCAGCCGGCCTCCCCGCACGTGGCGAGGCAGTAGCCGATACTGACAGTGCACGGCCAGCGCTCGCCTGACGGCAAGGCGACGGGGTCGCGTTCGACAGCGGCGCGAAGCCGCTCGGCGGCGTCGATCACCGCCTGTGGGGACGCATCGTGGATCAGCACCATGAATTCTTCGCCGCCGACGCGCGCCAGAAGGTCGCCCGCCCGGACGTTCGCTTGCAGCGTACCGGCGAGCGATACGAGGATGTGATCGCCGCCGTCGTGGCCCCAGCGGTCGTTGATGGCCTTGAAGTGGTCCACGTCGATCATCAGTACGGCCAGCGCGGTGTGACCTCGCCGCGACTCCGCGGCGCGATGCTGGCCCCGTTCCCACATCACGCGGCGGTTGGAGATGCCGGTGAGTGGATCCTGGCTGGCGTAGCGGATCAGTTCCGCGTCGAGCTGGCGTGTCAGCATCCAAAGCACGGCGGGCGTCAGCACCCAGGTCAGCAGGATGCGCGAAAGCAGTCCGAAGGTGGAGGTCGGGTCATGTCCCGGGTCGGCCGCCGGGTGCGCGATCCACCAGGCCATCCGGACCAGCAGCATGACAGCCCAGAGAACATGAAACGCACCCGCCAGGCGGGCGACCGGCCGCCGCGGTTCGTCCTGGCACTGCCAGAACGCCACGCCCGTGGCGAAGGCGAGCACCGCGGTCAGTGCACCGCCGAGGATCACCATCAACCGCAACTGCTCGCCCAGGCGCAACACCACCCACGCTTCGGTCACGGCCAGCATCGCCACGGGAACAAGCACCCATAGCCTGCCCCTGGACAGCTTCAGATAAGTGTTGACGGCGAGCAGGCCCAGCACCGCACCGGCATCGATCGCCAGGTTGCCCACCAGCCCCAAATAGGCAAAGCGCACATGCAGGCCGGGAAGCACGAGGACGCTGAAACCGACCGCGAACGCCGCGTAACCGAGTGTCCACAGCAGCACGCCGGCCTGTCGTCGTGCCCGTGGATAGGCGAGGTAGAGGGCGAGGAAAAACGCGGACGACAGGGCCGCCAGCAGGGCATTGACGATGAGCAGGGTACCCGCGTGCGCGAGCTTTGCGATCCATTCCATGATCACCTTACCGGTTCACGACGACGGAGCATGGGTTAGACCTGTATCGGATCTCGCGGGGACGACGCGGGGCGGCAACGGCGAGAACACCCTCCCGCCGGGAGGTGAGGCACCGGTACGCGCCCGCTTAACGGGGACGGATACCGATCCTGGTCGTTCCCCGGACACCCGGCCGCCCGCGGTGCGTCCCATGGGGAAACGCTACCGAAGTCCCGCGATGTCGATGGCCCGATGCCGGGCGAAAGCCTCCCCTTTCGCGCCGCATAGTCTAAGGCGTTTCACATGCCCGCCGTCACGTCCATCGCGCGCACCGGACACCGTAAACGCTTACGGATGCGACATCCCCGGCGAGCATCGCGGTCAATGCCCCGGTTCGGCCGCCTGGGCATCGTTTCGATGGGTGCCCAGGCGATCGACCAGACCCGTACTCGCCGGGTTCAGCCCCACCACCTCGACCCGCTTCCCCTCGCGGCGAAAGCGGAGCACCACGCGATCGAGGGCTCCCACAGCCGTGATATCCCACACATGCGCGTCGGTGAGATCGATGCGCACGGCCGAGATGCCCTCCTCCCTGACGTCGAACCACTCGCCGAACGCCTCGGAAGACGCGAAGAAAAGCTGTCCGCGGACGGCATAGGTGCGCACCTCGCCATCGGCCGACAGCGAACTGTCGACATCGAGGGCCCGACCCACCTTGCGCGTAAAGAAGATCGCCGACAGCACCACGCCCGTCAGCACGCCCTTGGCCAGGTCGTGGGTGGCGACGGTGACGGCTACCGTGCCGAGCATGACGACGCTTGACGACGTGGGATGGGTCGCCAACTGACGGAGCGAGCGCCAATTAAAGGTGCTCACCGATACCATGATCATGACAGCTACCAACGCGGCCATCGGAATCTGCCGCACCACCGGCGCGCCGAAGACGACAAGAAGAAGCAGCACCACGCCCGCGACGAACGTGGACAGACGCCCGCGGCCGCCCGACTTCACGTTGATGACCGACTGGCCGATCATCGCGCAACCCGCCATGCCGCCGATGAACCCCGTGACGACGTTGGCGAGCCCCTGCCCCATGCACTCGCGATTCTTGTC
>CAJYHU010000295.1 GCA_913774655.1 uncultured Luteibacter sp.
TCCAGTCGTTTATCGAGCCACCCTCGGCTTGGGTGTCGGGCACGGCGTACCACAAGGACGACCTGGTCAGCCACGATGGGCGCATGTACCGGGCGCAGGTTGACGTTCCCGCCGGCGGTGCCGTGCCGGGCACGGATGGCTCGGTCTGGCAGGACATCGGGTCGGTGGAGCAGACGGCGACTGGCCTGGCGCTCCAGATGGCCGAGACCACGCTCAAGGTTGAGGAACTGGACGGGGAGGTGCAGGCGACCGCCACGAAGACGGAGTCGGCCTACGCGCAGCTCAACCCGAAGAAGATCGGCGCCGAAACCGGAGGCACCATCGGCGGCCAGAACGACCTTCCCGTCACGGCCGGGTACTTCTCCCAGACGCTGGCGCAGGTCAGCGACAACAAGGCACTCGGGAAGCGTCTGACGACGGTGCAGGCGCAGTTCGGTGCCCAGCTGGCAGGCGTGACGACCCAGATCGACACGCTGGCCGATGGGCAGGAGGCCCTCGCTTCGCAGGTTACGACCGTCCAAGCCACCGCAGGCGAGGCTCAAGCGTCGGCGCAGCTCGCGTTCCAGACGGCAACCAATGTCGACGACCGCGTTTCGGCGGCGCTGATGAGCAAGGTGGGGATCACCAGCGACGGCCAGTACTACTCGGCCGGCTACGGAATCAGCATCGACAACAGCAGCGGCGTCGTGCAGTCGCAGTTCCTGGTGATCGCCGGACGTTTCGCCATCCTGCCAACGGAGGCCGGCGGCGGCGCCGTGGCGCCTTTCGTAGTGCAGGGCGGCCAGACGTTCATTAACCAGGCGCTGATCGGCACGGGCTGGATCACAAACGCCATGATCGGCAACCAGATCGCGTCGACGGCCGTCAACAACGCCGGTCAGACGGTGTGGGAAATCAACAAGAACGGCACGCGGTACGTGCGAGGAAACCAGTTCACGATCACGGAGGACGTGAACGGCTGGCGCATGAGCAACGGCTCTTTCTACATGGTCGAGATAGGGTTGCTTTCCTGATGGCTGTAGGCATTCGAATCCGCGACCGCAACGGAAATGTGGTCGTGGACGTCACCTCGAAGCTTCCGCGCATCGTAGGCCACGTCGACACGAACGGCGTAGCCGGGAGCATCACGGTCCCCGAGCTGTCGCTCGGCACCGGCTACGCGATTGTTTCGCCCATCTCGGGGACGGCCGGCCGCGGCGCGCCCATCGTGCAGGTTAACGGCAACACGATCTCGTGGTCCTACCCGAACACAGCCGTCAACGATCGCATCTATTACGGGTATTTCTGATGGCCTTCGGCGTTCGCATTCGCAACACGGCGGGATCCGTGCAGATCGATGATCAGTACTTCAACTACGCCATCATCGCCCGAGGCCAGATCACGCTCGTGCCGCCGAGCGGGGCCACACCCTACGTTGCCGCCACGGCAACCGTGCGCGTGGCCGCCCAGAATCCGATCATCGCGATCCAGACCCCGAACGGGACGGCCGTCGTCGGCGCCGTGACGCCGGCAGGAGCTGGGCAGTGGGACGTGACGATTCTCGGGTCCACGCAAACGTTGACGTACTTCGTCCTCGACCAGTGCCCACAGGCCGGATCCCATGGCGTGGGCATGCGTGTTCGTCGAAGTGATGGGCAGATCGCCTTCGACAGCGGGTTCTACTACCCCAAGGTCGTGTTCTACGGCACGGCCACTAAGAACGACATGCAGGCCGGCTCCTACGCCGTCATCTGCGCGCAGGCCGGTGGCTTCATGAATGCCGGCGCTCAGCCGCCCAACAACTACGAATACGTCACGGCGTACCAGACCACCCCCACCGGCGTCGTCGTCGTCAACAACCAGCCCCTGCGCACGTGGGGCGCGGGTATCTCCATGGTCGCGACGAACGCTCGCTACCTGATGTTGGATGTGTCCAACGTCTTCGTTTGAAGGAAAGCATCGCATGGCACTCGAAATCCAGCGTCTCAACTTCGACCCCGTCACCGGCGATAACCCGAGCGAGGCGTTCCTCAAGCTCGACAACAACATGGGGGAGATCGCCGACGCCGTTGGTGACCTTGGAAACAGCACGGCGTCGATTGGTACTCGGCTTGCGAATGCCGAGACCGTCATCAGCGAGCTTGGTAATGCATCGACCAAGAATGTAGGCACGGTCGCCGGCACCGTGGCGGCTGGTGACGACGGGAGATTTGCGAGTAATGCCCAGGCCGCCTCGTCGGCCCAGGCTACCGCAAACGCGGCCATGCCAAAGTCCGGCGGGTCGTTCACCGGACCGGTAAAGTTTCCTTCGACGGCATCGTCGTTGATTATGGATGGGCCCAACAGGGTTATAGGCGATGCCACTGGAAACATCGCTCCGCTTCGCATCAACAGCACGCTTGAATCCGGGGCGACGAATGCGGCCGCCGCCGCGTTCCTATGCCTTTACCGTATCGGCTTCCAAGGCGCCTACTTCGGTCTTTCGGGCACAGGCAAGCTCGCGTGGGGAGGATGGTCTCAGGGCGAGGTCGAATACGCGATTTATCACGCTGGGGACAACCTAATCCCTTCGGCGGATAATGTCCGAACCCTAGGATCGTCGAGCCAGAGGTTCACTCAGCTTTACGCCGTAGCTGGAACAATCAATACGTCCGATCGAAACTTCAAGACGGACATCGTCGACACAACGCTGGGACTCGACTTCGTCATGTCGCTCCGGCCTGTCAGCTACAAGCTGAAGGAGGCAGTGAAGGTCTCAGAGCATGTGCAGACCGGAACGACAACCCATCTCGAGGCTGAACGGGATGAGGCAGGTAATCCCGTACTCGACGAGAGTGGAGATCCGGTCTTTGTCGAGGTGTCGACGCCTGTCATTGAAGAAGTCCTGACGCCTAAGGCGGGGGTGAGGGACCACCAAGGCCTGATCTCGCAGGAAGTTGCAGATGCACTCGCGTCAGCCGGTGTCGATCCGGCAACTTGTGGTATCTGGACCCGTGCCGACCCAGCAAATCCCGGAAGCCCAGAAGGGCTGCGCTACGAGGAACTGATTGCCCCCCTGATCAAGGCCGTGCAAGAGCTTGCGCATCGTGTGGCAGTCTTGGAAAACGGTGGTCCGTCCTGACGTTTGCCTCACGCGCGGGCGGTATCCTGCGCCCATGTGCTACTTCGCCCAGATCGTCGCCGACCTCACTATCCGCAGCTAATCCTGGCTTCCTGACTGCAAGGCCTAATTGATGCTCGACCACATTGACCACATCGTTCTGACCTGCACCGATGTCGTAGCAACGACGGCGTTTTATACCGAGGTGCTTAAGATGCGACCTGAGACGTTCAAGGGTGGACGTGTCGCATTCTCGTTCGGTTCGCAGAAGATCAACCTGCATGAGCGCGGAAAGGAATTCGAACCGAAAGCTCACCTTCCTGTGCCTGGAGCGCTAGACCTCTGTTTTATTGCCGCGGTGCCATTGTCGGAGGTTGTAGAGCATCTCAATCGATGCGGCTGGCCTATTGTCGAAGGACCTGTGGAACGAACGGGTGCGACGGGTCCGATTCGCTCGGTCTACGTACGCGATCCTGACCTTAATCTCATCGAAATCTCTGAGCAGCTATCCCGCTAACTCGCTAGCTCTTTAGGGATCCTGCGGGCTTCGTCACTCAGGGCGGGCCGCCGTCAGCGCACGATAGGCGCGAAACGACGTTATCGAAGCGCACAGGGTGACTGTCCCAGGTGCGTAGTGAAAACCATTGCCCGGGTATGTCACCTCACGTGTCTTGTAACGAGCCAATTGCCATGGAGAGCAGCGTCAGAGCGCTGCCGTAGCCTTGATATGGAGATCCCCCGTTCGGTCCAAGTCGCCCAAGGACAAGAGCGGCCGCTGTCGCCACGTTGGCATATCCTGACTCGTCCGCCTTCATGACGACCAGGTGGGCCCGGAAACGCGCTTCGTCGAAATCCCCGTCCAGAATCGCTTTACCGATCGCCGAGCTTTCATGGTTCAGCTCAGCGATTCGCAAGATCTTGC
>CAJYHU010000296.1 GCA_913774655.1 uncultured Luteibacter sp.
GCCGACAAGCCCACGAGCACCCACAGCGCTGCTCCGGCCAGGTCATAGACCGTGAAGCTGCTCCTGATCTCCCGCTTCGTGCCCGGCCTGTCGCTGGTCGCGATCCCGATCGCCGGCGCGGGCGATACGCGGTTTTCCCGCTTCACGGTCTATGACCTGGCCGGAGCAGCGCTGTGGGTGCTCGTGGGCTTGTCGGCGGGGATGATCTTCTACCGCCAGATCGACGCGGTGCTTGGCCTCCTGCGCCAGTTCGGCGTGGGCCTGGCCGCGCTCGCGGTGACGGGGCTCGTGCTGTGGATCGCCTTCCGCTTCGTCCGCCGTGCCCTGCTGATCGCCAGCCTGCGCCGCAGCCGCATTTCCGTGGACGAGCTGTCGCGACTCCTGGCGCGCGATCCCGGCGCCCTGATCGTCGACGTGCGGTCGGCGACGAGTCGTCGCGACGATCCCTTCGTGATTCCCGGCGCCCGCCTGTTCGACTTCGCCAGCGCCGACACGGACCTGGCCACCCTGCCCCGCCACACCTCGGTGGTCATCTATTGCTCGTGCCCGAACGAGGTCTCCGCCGCCAAGGTGGCGGAACGCCTCACGAAGCTGGGCTTCGGACACGTCCGCCCGCTCACCGGCGGCATCGACGCCTGGCGTGCCTCGGGACACTCGGTGCAAGCCATCGCCGTCGCCACCTGAGCCGCGACTTGTGCCCCCTCCCCCCGCCGACTAAACTAGCCGGCTACATGCGCATGGGTCGTTAGCTCAGTCGGTAGAGCAGCGGACTTTTAATCCGTAGGTCGACGGTTCGAGTCCGTCACGACCCACCATGCATAACACGATGTCATGCGTTGCTGAGCTTGGCACGTCACGTCGGTTGCTCGGATCGCGTGCGAGCACACACCAAAAGCCCCCGCAGCGTGCACGGGGGCTTTTGCATAGGGGCCGTCAGTGCTTCTGGCGGTAGATGCGCTTGCTGTCCTGGTTTTCCGAGTGGTTGAGGCGCTTCTGCTCGGCTTTGGTCAGGTGGCCGTCGTGCCTGGCCTCGTCCACGCTTTCGCGGCGAGCGATGTTGGCGTCCTGCGTTTCGTCGCGAACGGCCTGCTTCTGGGTCATCGTGCCGTTCGCCACACCCTGATCGATGCGGTTCTGCTGGTTGTCCAGGCGTTGGTTGACCTCGTTGACCCGGGGATGTCCCGGCACGTTGGCCTGGGGGGCGGCCTGGGCCATCGCCTGCCCGGCGGCCAGCGTGATACCGAGGACGAACACGAACAGGGTGGACTTCGACGTCAGCTTCATGGATCGGTGCCTCGCTCGGCGTGGGTATGTTCGCCGGGTAACGATGCACGTGCTACGTCGTTGACCGACCGCCGATCACTCCACGGGAGTCTGTTCAGCCATCGCCCATGCGACGGCGGCGTGGGCCGTCAGACGTAGCGCGTGGGGTCCGGCACGCCCGCCTTGGCGAAACCTTCGGCGCGAAGACGACAGGCGTCGCAGTGACCGCAGGCACGCCCTTGTGCGTCGGCCTGGTAGCAACTGACCGTCTCGGCGAAATCCACGCCCAGGCGCAGGCCCTCGCGGACGATGTCACCCTTGCCCATGTGCATCAGCGGTGCGTGGATGCGCAAGCCCGCCCCTTCGACACCCGCTTTGGTGGCGACGTTGGCCAGGGTCTGGAATGCCTCGATGAAGGCGGGGCGGCAATCGGGATACCCCGAGTAGTCGACGGCGTTGACGCCGCAGAAGATGTCGGACGAGCCGAGCACTTCGGCCCAACCCAGCGCGATGGACAGCATGATCGTGTTGCGCGCCGGCACGTAGGTCACCGGGATGCCGTCGCCACCATCCTCGGGTACGTCGATATCCGCGGTGAGCGCGGAGCCGCCGATGCTGCGCAGGTCGACGTGCACGGTCTTGTGGGTGACCGCGCCGAGCAGGCGCGATACCCGGGCGGACGCTTCGAGTTCAGAGCTGTGCCGCTGGCCGTAGGCAACGCTCAGGGCATACACCTCGAAGCCCTGCTCGCGGGCCATCGCGATCGTGACCGCGGAATCCATGCCGCCGGAAACGAGGATGACGGCCTTGCGCGACGCGTTGGGGGTATTCATGGGTGTCTTTCCTGTGTCAGTGGCCGGCCGCGTCGTTCCACAGCAGCTTGTGCAACTGCAACTGGAAACGTACTGGCAGACGGTCGTCGAGAATCCACTCGGCTAGTTCGCGCGGCTCGACCTTGCCCCACACGGGGGAGAACAGCACCATCGCCTTGGTGTCGAGCGCGTGTTCGCGCACGACGTCGCGCGACCATTCGAAGTCGCCACGACTGGCGATGACGAACTTCACCTGGTCGTGCGGACACAGGTGGTCGAGGTTGGACCAAAGGTTGCGGGCGCTTTCACCGGAGTCTGGCGCCTTGAGGTCCATCACCTTGCGCACGCGGGGATCGACCGGGGCGACGTCTAGCGCACCGGAGGTCTCCAGTGACACCTCGTGGCCGGCGTCGCACAGCTTGCGCAACAGGATCAGGCATCGCTTCTGCGAAAGCGGCTCACCGCCCGTGACGCAGACGTGCCGCGCGCCGTAGCGGGCCACCTCGGCGACGATGGCGTCGATGTCGTGCCATTGGCCGCCGTGGAAGGAGTATTCCGTATCGCACCACACGCAGCGCAGCGGGCAGCCGGTGAGGCGAACGAACACGGTGGGCCAGCCGATCGCATCGGCCTCGCCTTGCACGGAGTGGAATATCTCGGTGATCCGCAGACGCTCCGGGACGGGAGCGACCGGCGGAACGGCCGCCGGCGTTGCGGTGTTGCCGTTCATCGGATCAGTTGGCCGACTGGCGCTGCAGGCGACGCAGGCGTTCCTGGGCGAGGCCGGCGGCCTTGCTGGAGGGATACTTGGCGATGACCTGCTTGAGCGTGGCCACCGCGGCATCCTGCTGCTTCAGCTCGATCTGGCAATAGCCAACCTTGAGCAGGCCGTCGGAGACCTTTTCGCTCTGCGGGTAGTTTTTGACCAGGCGCTGGAACGCCTCGATCGCTACCGGGTAATTCATGGTCACGTAGTACGACTCGCCCAGCCAGTAGTAGGCGTTGGGCGCCAGCGGGCTGTCGGGGTACTTGGTGAGGAATTCGCGGAAGCCGCGCGACGCGGTGACGTAGTCGCCGCCACGCAGCGACTTGAACGCGGCGTCGTACGCGGTCTGCTCGGCCGGCGACGCCTGACCGGGGCTGCTGGATGCGGACGCCGGGGCGGCCGCGGGCGCGCTGTCCGTCGGGGCGGGTGCGGCACCCTGGGCCGACGCCGTAGCGGCGGCCGCTGCCGGAGCAGCGGCGGCTGCCGGTGCTGAGGCGCCGGCTTTTTCGAGACGGCTCAGACGCGAATCGACGTCCGCATACTGCGCCTTCTGGGAATCCTGGAGTTGCTTGTTCTGGTGCTGCAGCTCTTCGATCTGACCCTGGAGCTGGGAGACCTGCTGCTGAAGATCGCTCACCTGGTTGACCAGGGAGGTGCTGCCCGCGCTGGCCTGGGCCTGCTGCTCGAGCCGGGACACGCGGTCGGCGAGGCTGAGGCGATCCTGGGCGGAGGCGGGCAGAGCAAACAGCGTGGCGGACGCGATCGCGCCCGCCACGCCAAGCCTGGCCGTCAAACTGTTAGCCAGTGTCTTCTTCATTGCTTACTTCGCGGTGTAGACGATCTCAACGCGACGGTTCTTGGCCCAGCAGTCTTCGTTGTGCTCACGGCAGACCGGCTTTTCCTTGCCATAGCTGGTCACGTTGATCTGACCGGCCGAACCGCCAGCGGCCTGGAGGGCGCTGGAGACGGCATTGCCACGGCGCTCGCCGAGGCCGAGGTTGTACTCGCGGGTGCCGCGCTCGTCGGTGTTGCCTTCGAGGGTCATGGCGGACATCGGGCGGTCACGCAGGTACTTGGCGTGGCAGGCGATGATCTGCTGGAACTCCGGCTTGACGTCGTTCTTGTCGAAGTCGAAGTACACGACGCGCTGACGCAGGCAAGCGTCGGTGTCGAGATCGGACGGCTGATACTTGCCATCGTTGGTGGGAGCCTGGGTCTGGGTGACCGGGGCCGACTCCGCCGGCGGCGGGGTCTTGACCTGCTTCTTGGAGCAAGCAGCCGCGCCCACGCAGAGCAGGGCAGCCAGGGTGATGGTAACGGTCTTGTTCATGGGACGTTCCTTCAACAGTTGAGTTCCGACAGTCGATTACGGTTTCGGGACAGACACCGCCGGTTGTCCGGCTGTTTTTCTACTTGCTTCCACGTTGACGGGGCGCTGTCCCGCACCCTACGCCTTCGCTCCGACAGCCCACAGGTGACCGTCGGGTGTTCCATTATTCCTTACGCCCGCAGAAAGGGCGCGGTAGGACCGCGCCCTTCCATGGACGTTGCCGACGTCGCTGCCCTTGCGGGCGCGCCCTCAGCGCTGTCGATAGGGCCCCCATGCCGGCTCACGGACGTCGCCGTCCGAGAGCACGAGACGCTGGCGTACCAGACCGTCTGCCGAAACCGCATAAAGTACGCCTCGCGTACCTTGCGACGCCGCATAAAGCAGCATGCTGCCGTTGGGCGCGAAACTCGGCGAATCGTCCACGTTGCCCGGGGAGACGAAACGCACCTGATCGCCCAGGCTACGGTCCATGATGGCGATACGATACACGTTCCCGTTGCCCTGCACCATCGCAATCTGCTTGCCGTCGAAGCTGACGGCGGCGCTGGCGTTGAATCCGCCCTGGAAGGTGATGCGCTGGGCGTTTCCGCCAGAGATCGAGGTCTGGTAGAGCTGCGGCTTGCCGGAACGGTCGGAGGTGAAGATGATGTTCTGGCCATCCGGGGTGAAGACGGGCTCGGTATCGATCGCGAAGTTGTTGGTGATGCGGCTTTCCTTCTTGCTCGCCACGTCGATCACGAAGATCTCCGGGTTACCTACGTACGACAGGCTCACCGCCAGCTTGCTGCCGTCCGGCGACCACGCCGGGGCGCTGTTGATGCCCTTGGGGTGCGACGCGATCAGGCTGCGCGAGCCGGTCGAGATATTCTGGATGTACACCGCCGAGTTGCCGCTTTCGAACGACACGTAGGCGATCTTGCTGCCGTCCGGCGACCAGGCCGGCGAGAGCAGCGATTCGCGCGAACGGGCGACCACCTGCGGGTTGTAGCCGTCGGAGTCGGCGACGATCAGCGAATAGGTGGTGTTGTTGCCGGTGCCCACCGCGGTGACGTACGCGATGCGCGTCCAGAAGGCGCCACGCACGCCGGTGATCTTTTCGTAGATCTGGTCGGCGATCTGGTGGGCCACGCCTCGCAGGTCGCCCACGGGAGCGGTGAACGACTGGGCCAGCAGGCTCTGCTGGCGGTTCACGTCCCACAGCTCGTATTCGACCTTGACCATACCGCCGCCGGCGTCGCTGATGCGGCCGATGGTGAGGTAATCCTGCTTGAGCAGGCGCCAGGTGGCGAACTTGATGTCCGCACCTTTGGAGGGCGTCTCGACGATGTCGTTCTTGTCGAGCGAGCGGAACTTGCCCGAGCGGTTGAAGTCGGCCCGGATGACGTCGGCGACGTCGGTGGGCAGCGGTGCGCCGCCGGCCTGGGCGAACGGTACCACGGCGATCGGGGTCGCCGTGGCCACGCCCTTGGCGATCTCCACGTTGAGCGACTGGGCGACGGCGGGACCGGCCACGAGGGCGGCCAGCGCCACGAGGGCGGCGGCGAAGCGGAAGATCGTCTTGCGCATGGGCTGATTCATTGCGACCTGTAGGGAAAGGGGCGCCCGAATGTTAAGCGGGCTCCGATGCATCTGACTGACCTGTTTCTGAATGCCCTCGCGCCGATCGGGGTCGCGAGAGCGCCTGGGCATCATTACGGCCTGAACGTGAAGGTGAGGTTGCGCTGGAACACATCCTCGAAGCCCTGGTACGGCAGGGGCTGGGCGCGGAGCACCGCGTTTTCGAGCGAGGCGCGGCCGGGGCCGTCGAACGGACAGGTCGGATCGACCTTGGCGCTCAACACCTGGCCGCCCGGGATCTGTACCACGTGGACGATGCAGGCACCGGAGCCGATGTTCTCCGGCCGCAGCCAGTTCTGGGTGACCGCGTTCTGGATCGCCGCGATGTACGCCGCCTGCTTGCTGTCGTCCTTGCCGTTCTGGCCACTCTGGGCCTTCTCGGCGAAGGGGAGGTCCTCGCGCCCGTCGTCCTTAGCGTTGGCGAGGTCCTTAAGCTGCTGCTCGGCCTGCTTCTTCTTCGTGTCCGCCTGTTTGGTCTGCGACTTGGCGGCGTCCAGCTGCTTGAAGATGTCGTCGATCTGCTTTTGTTTTTCCTTGCGTTTTTCTTCCTGGGCGTCGATCTCGGCCTGGCGCTGGCGCTGCTGTTCTTCCTGCAGGCGCTTGGCGTCCTCGGCCTTCTGCACCGCGTCGTCGACGACTTTTTCCTGGTCTTTCAGGGCCGGGTTCTTCGGCGGCGGCGGCAAGGTCTCGACCTTGGGCTTCTCCGGCGGCGGCGGGGTCGGCGTGGGCTGGGCGGGCGGCGGAGGCACCGTGTTAGGCACCGGCTTCTGCGTGTGCTTGGGCGGCGGCGCGCCGGTCGGCCCCACGAGGGTCGCCTCGATTGGCTGGCCCGGCAGCAGGATGGGTGCCTCGCACTTGAGCGGGTTCCACTCGCGCGGAATCCCCAGCCGGTCGCCCCACTCCTCCCAGAACGTGCACGAGGTCACCGCGAGCCAGAGGAAGGCCGCGATGCCGATGTGGAGGATCGCGGCCCAGAAGACCGCGATGGACGTGCCGTTACGGTTTTCCATTCTGCGCGGACTGCGGCTGGCTCATGAGGCCGATCTTGGAAATGCCCGCTTCCTGGAGGATCGGGAGGATCTGGTAGACCTTGCCGTAGCCCACGCGGTCGTCGCCGGCCAGAAGCACCTGCAGCTCGGGGTTGGCGTCGTGGAAGGCGGTGATCTTCTTCTTGAACTCGTCGATGCTGACCTGCTCGCGCTTGGCGCCGTTGGCGGTCAGGTAGACCTGGCCCTCGGCGTCGACCGAGACCACGACGGGGTCTTTCTTGTCCTGCAGGGACTTGGCATTGGTCTGGGGCAGCTGGATGTCCACGCCGAGATTCATCATCGGCGTGGTGACCATGAAGATGATCAGCAGCACGAGCATCACGTCGATGTACGGCACGACGTTGATCTCGGACTTGAGCTTCCGCTTATGCCTGCGGTGGGTAGTACGCATCGGGAAACTCCGGGCTCAGGCCTCGTCCGTATGGATCTGGCGCTGCAGCACCGAGGAGAATTCTTCCTGGAAGACCTCGTAGCGCGAGGCGACGCGTTCGACACGGGTGGCGTAGCGGTTGTAGGCCCACACGGCCGGGATGGCGGCGAACAGGCCCATGGCCGTGGCGATGAGCGCTTCGGAGATGTGCGGGGCGACGACCGAGATGGTGACGTCCTTCATCTCGCCCAGGCCCTGGAAGGCGCCCATGATGCCCCACACCGTGCCGAACAGACCCACGTAGGGGCTGATCGAACCGACGTTGGCGAGGAATTCGAGGTTCTGCTCGAGCTTGCCGATCTCACGGGTGCCGGCCACGCGCATGGCGCGCTCGGAACCTTCCATGATGCGGTTCGCGTCGGTGACGCGACGCTGGCGCTGGCGTGCGAACTCGCGGAAGCCGGCCTCGAAGATGTTTTCCATGCCGTGCTGGCCGTCACGGTTGCCCACCTCGCGGAACAGGGCGGCCAGGTCGGCGCCGGACCAGAAGCGGTCCTCGAAGGCCTCGGCGTTGGCGTGGGCTTCCTTGAGCTGGGCGTACTTGCGGATGATGATCACCCACGAGAGGAACGAGAACACCAGCAGGAGCAGCATGACCAGCTGCACAGGCAGGCTCGCTTCCGCGACCAGCTTGAAAATATTGAGTCCACCGTTCATCGCAAGAAGGCTCTCCGCCAGTAATTCAAAGGCTTAGGTAACAGGAAATCAGGACAGGAACAGGCCGTCCGGCACCAGCGCCGGGCGCATCGTATCGAGGTTGACGCAGGCCGCACGCACCGTGGCGCGCACCAGGACCGCATCCCCGCGAACGACTGCCTGATCGAAAAGGATACTGGCTGAACGACGCTCTTTGACGTCGACGCTCACCAGGAGTTCATCATCCAGACGGGCCGGCCGCAAGAAATCGAGCTGCATGTCGCGGATGACGAAGGCCAGGCCGGTGGTCTCGCGGAAGGTCCGCTGGTCCATGCCCTGGGCGCGCATCCATTCCGTGCGGGCACGCTCCATGTAGCGCACGTAGTTGGCGTGATAGACCAGGCCGCCCGCGTCGGTGTCTTCCCAATAGATGCGCACCGGCCAGGTGAAGCGGCTCATGGATCGCCCGCGAAGAGGTCGGGCGTGGCGGCCTGCCGTGGCGGCGGGGTCAGGCCGAGGTGGCGCCAGGCCTTGGCCGACGCCATGCGACCCCGCGCCGTGCGGATCAGGTATCCCTGCTGGATGAGGTAGGGCTCGACCACATCCTCGAGCGTGCCACGGTCTTCGCTGAGTGCGGCGGCCAGCGACTCGACGCCGACCGGCCCCCCGTCGAAGTTCTCGATGATGGTGCCCAGGAGCCGGCGATCGAGGTCGTCGAAACCCTGGGCGTCGACCTTGAGCATGTCGGTGGCGGCACGCGCCGTGGCGTGGTCGACACGGCCGTCGCCGCGCACCTCGGCGTAGTCGCGCACGCGACGCAGCAGGCGATTGGCGATGCGGGGCGTGCCGCGCGAGCGGCGGGCTATTTCCATCGCGCCGTCCACGTCGCACGGCACACCGATGATGCGCGCCGCGCGGCGGACGATCGCGGCCAGTTCGTCGACGCTGTAGAACTCCAGGCGCTGGATAATGCCGAAACGGTCGCGCAGCGGCCCCGTGAGCAGGCCGGCGCGGGTGGTGGCGCCGATCAGCGTGAAGGGGGGAAGGTCGAGCTTGATCGAGCGGGCGGCGGGGCCCTCACCGATCATGATGTCGATCTGGAAGTCTTCCATCGCCGGATACAGCACCTCCTCCACCACGGGAGACAGGCGATGAATCTCGTCGACGAAGAGCACGTCGTGCGCCTCGAGGTTGGTCAGCAGCGCGGCAAGATCGCCCGCGCGTTCGAGCACAGGCCCCGAGGTGGAGCGCACGTTGACCCCGAGTTCGTTCGCGATGACGTGCGAGAGTGTGGTCTTGCCCAGGCCCGGCGGTCCGAAGATCAACGTGTGGTCGAGCGCCCCACCCCGCCGTTTGGCGGCCTCGATGTAGATGGCCATCTGTTCGCGCACCGCCTGCTGGCCGAGGTATTCGGCGAGCCGTTTCGGGCGGATGCTGGCTTCCAGCGCCTCGTCGTCCATGGCGGCGGCGGCGGAGATGATGCGGTGCTCGGACATGGCGCGATTATGGCACGCCCGGTTGCGCGCAAGGCGCGCTCCCGGGCGCGTCACGCCTGGGTCAGATCTCGACCTGCGCCCCGAGTTCGATCAGCCGGTTTCCCGGAATCTGGAAGAACGCCGTCGCGGGCAAGGCATTGCGGGCCAGGAAGGCAAACAGCTTGTCGCGCCACAGGGCCATGCCCGGCCGGCGGGCGTCGGCCACGATGTTTTCGCGCGACAGGAAGAACGTGGTGTCCATCATGTCGAAATCCATTCCCAACGCGCTGGCCCGGGTCAGCGAGAGCGGGATGTTCGGGTCTTCGGCGAAGCCATAGCGCAGCTGCAGGCCGTAGAACTCGCCGCCGTAGTCGATCAGCTCCATGCGCTCGTCGTGCTCGGCCACCGGGGTTTCGAGCATCTCGACCGTGAGCAGCACGTTGCGCTCGTGCAGCACCTTGTTGTGCTTGAGGTTATGCAGCATCGCGTGCGGCACCGCGTTCTGGTTCGCGGTGAGGAACACCGCGGTGCCGGGCACGCGCAGCGGCGGATGGTCGGCGATGTTCGCCACGAACGGCTCCAGCGCGAGACCGGACTGCTTGATCTCGCGCACCACGAGGTCGCGGCCGCGGCGCCAGGTGGTCATCACCGCGAAGATCACCACGCCCAGCACGAGCGGGAACCAGCCACCATGGGCGATCTTCAGGGCGTTCGCGCCAAAGAAGGCGAGATCGACGACGAGGAAGATCGCCCCGACGATGATCACGGCGGGCCAGTTCCAGTTCCAGCGGCGCTTGGCCACGACCAGCGCGAGCAGCGTGGTCATCGTCATCGTACCGGTCACCGCGATGCCGTAGGCCGCGCCCAGGTTGTTAGACGAACGGAAGCCCAGCACCGCAAGCACAACCAGCACCAGCAGGAGGCGATTGATCCAGGGCACGAAGATCTGCCCGGACATCTCGCGCGAGGTGTGCACCACGGCCATGCGCGGCGAGTAACCGAGCTGCATGGCCTCGCGGGTCATTGAGAAGGCCCCGGAAATCACCGCCTGCGAGGCGATCACCGCCGCGGCCGTGGACAGGGCCACCATGGGATAGAGAAGGTTTTCGGGCACCAGTTTGTAGAACGGGTTTTCGATGGCGGTCTGGTCATGCAAAAGCAGCGCGCCCTGGCCGAAATAGTTGATCAGCAGCGCGGGCAGCACGAAGCCGAACCAGGCGATGCGGATCGGCCGCTTGCCGAAGTGGCCCATGTCGGCGTACAGCGCCTCGCCGCCGGTAAGGGCGAGCACCACGCCGCCCAGGGCGATGAAGGCCTGCTTGCCGTGGTCGATGAAGAACGCCACCCCGTAGGCCGGATTGAGCGCGAGCAGCACCTGCGGGTGCATGACGATCTGGTGGATGCCGAGCACGGCCAGCACCACGAACCACACGCACATGACCGGCGCGAAGGCCTTGCCCACGAGGTTCGTGCCGTGGCGCTGGATGGCGAACAGGGCCAGGAGGATCACCAGGCAGATGGGCAGGATCCACGCGTCGAGGTCGGGTGCCGCCACCTCCAGGCCCTCCACCGCCGACAGCACCGACATGGCCGGCGTGATCACGCCGTCGCCATAGAACAGCGAGGCGCCGAAGATGCCGATGGCCGCCAGCACCCAACGGGCGCGCGCCGATCCGGCGACGCTGCGCTGGGCCAGGGCCATGAGCGCCATGATGCCGCCCTCACCCTTGTTGTCGGCACGCATCACGAAGGTGACGTACTTGAGCGAGATCACGATCAGCAGCGACCAGAAGATCAGCGACAACACGCCCAGCACCGCCGTCGGGTGCGGCGTCATGCCATGCGTGCCGAGGGTTTCCTTCATGGTGTAGAGCGGGCTGGTGCCGATGTCGCCGAACACGACGCCGATGGCGCCCAGCGCGAGCGTGGCCAGCTTCTTGCCGTGCGCGTTGCGCAGTTCGTCCTGGTGGGTCATGCCCATGGAATCAACTCCCCAGCGCGGCGCGAAGCGCCTTGCGGATGATGGTTTCGGCCGAATCGCCTTCCGCCGCCACCTTGGCGACGAGGCGTGCGGCTTCGGGTGGCTTGTAGCCCAGTTGCTGCAGCGCGACGGTGGCCTCGCCCGCGGGATCGGCCGGCAAGGCCTCACCGTGGACCGTCGACGCGGGCAGGCGCACGCCCACGGCATCGACGCGATCGCGCAGTTCCACCACCATGCGCTCGGCGGTTTTCTTGCCGATGCCCGGGATCTTGGTCAACGCGACCACGTCGCCGGCGTGCACCAGCCGCGACAGCTCGTCGGTGGCGACGCCGGAGAGCACCGCCAGGGCGATCTTCGCGCCGATGCCACTGACCTTGAGCAGGTTGCGGAACATCGCCCGCTCGGTTTCGCGCAGGAAACCGTAGAGCGCGACGCCATCTTCCTTCACCGCGTAATGGGTAAGCAGGGTCACTTCCTTGCCCGTGGCCGGGAGGTCGTAGATGGTCGACATGGGCGCGTCGACGTCGTAACCCACGCCACCCACCTCGATGAGGAGCGAGGGCGGCTGCTTGCTGATAAGGATGCCGCGCAGGCGACCGATCATCGGCGACGTCTCCATGCGGTGCGCGGGATGCCCACGCGTTGGATGCTGGAACGGGTATGCGCATGGGCGATCGCGATCGCCAGCGCGTCGGCTGCGTCCGCCTGCAGCGGACCCTTCAGGCCGAGGATCATCCCGATCATGTGCTGGACCTGGGTTTTGTCGGCGCGACCGGTGCCGACCACCGCTTGCTTGACCTCGGTCGCGGCGTATTCATGCACGCCGATGCCCTGACTCACGATCGCGCAGATGGCGGCGCCGCGGGCCTGGCCCAGCTTGAGGGCCGAGTCGGCGTTGCGCGACATGAACACGCGCTCGACCGCGGCTTCCGCCGGGCCGTGCGTGCCGATGACCGCGCAGAGCTCGTCGAAAATGCGTTTCAGGCGCAGGGGGAATGTGTCTTCCCCCGTGACCGTCAGCGCGCCGTGCCATACGTGGGTGAGCGCGCCGTTGTCGGCCACGTCGATCACGCCGACGCCGGTTCGCTGGCTGCCCGGGTCGATGCCGAGGATGCGGGTCATGACTTAAGGGCGTGACACGGGCGGGTGCGAAGGAGGCCGTGACGGCCTCACTCGTCGTCCGCGTCCTGCGGCAGCACGGCGTTGTGGTAGACCTCGTCGACATCGTCGAGGCTATCCAGGCGGGCGAGCAGCTTGAGGAACTGCTCCAGCGCCTCGCCCGTGGGCGTGACGAGGGGACCGTTGGGGCGCATCACCACGTCGGAGCCGTCGACGTCGAAACCCGCCGCGGCCAGGGCCTTGCGCATGGCCTCCACCGCGATCGGATCCGCCGCGAGCAGCACCGTGCCGATGCCGTTCTCGATGACGATGTCTTCGGCGTTGTTTTCGATGGCGGCTTCTTCGAGCCTGGCCTCGACGTCGGCGTCGCCACCGGTATGTACCACCACCTGGCCCACGCGGGTGAACTGGAACGCCACCGAGTTGGTGGTGCCCATGTTGCCGCCGAGCTTGGTCAGCGCCGCGCGCACGTCGGCGACGGTGCGGGTCTGGTTGTCGGTGACGCAGTCGATGATCAGCGCGGTGCCGGCCGGGCCGTAGCCCTCGTAGCGGATCTCGTGCATGTCCGCACCACCGTCGGCACCGGAGCCACGCTTGATGGCGCGCTCGATGGTGTCCTTGGTCATGTTGGCGGCCAGCGCCTTGTCGACGGCCGCGCGCAGGCGCGGGTTGCCGGCAGGGTCGGGCACCCCGCCACGCGTGGCGATGGTGATTTCACGGATCAGCTTCGTGAACACCTTGGCGCGCTTGGCGTCTTCGGCGTTCTTGCGACCTTCGATGGACGGGCCTCTACCCATGTTCGATTCCTGGCGATACCGGACGGACAGGGGCGCGATTCTAGCGGAAGTGTGTGATGGGATGGGGATGGGAGGAACGAAGCGGGGCGGCCGTTCCCGACGTTCGCCAGCGCTGGGGGGCTGGCGTCGGGCGCTGGACGCGCCCTCGGTGCGCCCTTGACACGGCTCACGCTGGCCGCCGCACTTCCCCCGCCACCTCACGCATCGAACCGCCCTTCCCGCAGAAACACCGCTACCTGGCGCGCCACGTCAGCCGAGACGAGCATGCCCGTGTGGCTGGTTTCGAGCACGCAGTGGGCGGCCAATCCCGGCAGGCGGGTTTCTTCCACGCCGACGGTGCCGTCGTGCTGGTCGCCCAGTTCGCCGACCAGGGCGCCGAGTCCCATGGGCTGACGGCCCGCGATCATGCCCACCTCGCGCTGGCCATCCCAGCGTTCGAGGCCGTGCTCGAGCAGCTCGCGCGAACGCCCCAGGAGCATGTCGCCGCCCCAGCTATGGGTGAGGCCGCGGGCGGCGCCGCTGCCGTTGAGCGGAGAGCCGAGGCAGACGATGCGGCCGACGGGGAGGTCGTCGTCGCGACACGCCAGCAGGGCGAGGATGCCGCCCAGGCTGTGCCCCACGACGTGCACGGGGCCGGGCGCGAGTTGGCGGATACGCCGACGCAGACGTTCGATCGCCTGCTCCGGGGGCGCCGCGACGCTCATGTATTCGAACTGATGCACGCGAAAGCCGTCGTCGCGCAGGCGGCGATGCAGCATCGCCATCGCGAACCCGCGCATCCACAGGCCGTGGAGCAGGAGTACGTCGATGGGCGTCGGGGCATTCATCGGGGACCGGCCGTTCAGGCCTTCGGCGCCTCCGCGGCCACCCGCACGTGCAGTTCCTTCAGCTGCGGCTCGGAGACCGCCGAGGGCGCGTCGGTCATCAGGTCTTGCGCGCTGGTGGTCTTGGGGAAGGCGATGACGTCGCGGATCGATTCGGTGCCCGCCATGAGGGCGGCGATGCGGTCGACGCCGAATGCCAGGCCGCCGTGGGGCGGCGCGCCCAGGCGCAGCGCCTTGAGCAGGAAACCGAACTTGGCCTCGGCCTCGTCCGCGCCGATGCCGAGCAGATCGAACACGGCGCTCTGCATCTCGGGGCGATGGATACGGATCGACCCGCCGCCGATCTCGTTGCCGTTGAGCACCATGTCGTAGCCGCGGCTCACCGCCACGGCGGCGTTGGCGCGCAGGTCGGCGATGTCATCGACCTTGGGCGCGGTGAACGGGTGGTGGAGCGCGACGAAACGCTGCGCCTCGTCGTCGTATTCGAACATCGGGAAGTCGGTGACCCACAGCGGCTTCCAGGCGTTTTCGACGAATCCACGATCGCGACCGACCTTCAGGCGCACCGCGCCCATGAAGTCGGTGACGGTCTTCCAGCGGCCCGCGCCGAAGAACACGATGTCGCCGTTGGCGGCGCCGGTCAGCGCCAGCACCTGCGCCAGGGCCGTGTCGTCGAGGAACTTGGCCACCGGCGAGTTGATGCCTTCGCGGCCCTTGGCGAGGTCGTCGACCTTGAGCCAGGCCAGGCCCTTGGCGCCATACTTGCCGGCGAATTCGGCGAGGCCGTCGATGTCTTTGCGTGACAGCTCGGCGCCGCCGGGCACGCGCAGGGCGGCCACGCGGCCGGCGGGGTCGTTCGCCGGCTCGGCGAACACCTTGAAGTCGATGTGCTTCACGGCCTCGGCCACGTCGACCAGTTCGAGCGGGTTGCGCAGGTCGGGCTTGTCGGAGCCGAAGCGGCGCATGGCCTCTTCATAGGTCATGCGCGGGAACCGGGCGTCGAGCTCGACGCCACGCACCTCCCGGAACACGTGGCGGATGAGGTCTTCGACGAAATCCTGCACATGATGCTCTTCGACGAATGCGAACTCGAGGTCGAGCTGGGTGAATTCCGGCTGGCGATCGGCGCGCAGGTCTTCGTCGCGGAAGCAGCGGGCGATCTGGTAGTAGCGGTCGAAGCCCGCCATCATCAGGATCTGCTTGAACAGCTGCGGCGACTGCGGCAGCGCGTAGAACTGGCCCGGATGCACGCGGCTGGGCACGAGGTAGTCGCGTGCGCCCTCGGGCGTGGCCTTGGTGAGGATCGGCGTTTCGATGTCCTGGAAGCCGGCCGCGTCGAGGTAGCGGCGCAGGGCACGCACCAACGCGGTGCGCGTGCGCATCATGTGCTGCATCTCCGGACGGCGCAGGTCGAGGTAGCGGTAGGTCATCCGCATGTCGTCGTTGGGCGTCTCGTGCAGCGCGAACGGCAGGTCGCGCGCGGCATTGAGGATCTCCACGCGCTCGGCGAGAAGCTCGACCGTGCCGGTCTTGAGCTTGTCGTTGACCGAGATGCGCCGGCGGATCTGGCCGGTGACCTTTACCACGTATTCGTAGCCCAGCTCCCCGGCGATGGCGAAGGCGGCGGCGTTGTCGCGCTCGATCACGACCTGGGCGATGCCCTCATGGTCGCGCAGGTCGACGAAGGCGGTATGGCTCTGGAGGCGAATGGTGTTGACCCAGCCGCAGAGGGTCACGTCCTTGCCGATCAGCGACTCGTCGATGAGGCCGCAAAAATGGGTGCGCATGCGCTTGAAGCTCCGGCCGCCCCAAGGCGGTGAATGGCGTGGGGAAAAGACCCCGGATCGTAGCAGATCCGGGGCTTTTCCTCGCGCCCACGGGTGCCTCAGCGACCGCCCACGCCGAAGATGCCACGGCAACCGCGATCGACCCAGATGCCGTCGCGCGTCGCGCCCCAGCTGTAGCCTTCGGCGCAGCGGGCGTCGGAGTTCTGCCTCAGCAGGCGCACGCCACCGCGGGTATCGGCCGGGCAGAAACCGCGACCGTTGTCATGGCTGCCGCAATCGATTTCCTGGTAACGGCCTCCACCCCAACCCGGTCGATCGCCACCCCAGCCGGGCCGGTCGCCGCCCCAACCCGGGCGACCGCCGTCCCATCCGGGGCGACCGCCACCCCAGCCGCCGGCCGCGGCGAAAATGCCGCGGCAGCCCTGGTTGACCCAGATCACGCCGTCTTCGATATCCCAGGTCTGCCCGCGGATGCAGGGCGCGCGGGAGTCCTGCCGGACCAGCCGGGCGTCGCGCCAGCCTACCCGGCAGCTGCCGGGACGGTTGTCGCCGCTGCCGCAATCGCGCGTATCGCCGCCATACCCGTAGCCCTGCGCCTGCGCGACCGGGGACGCCGTACCCGCCGCGACGGCCAGCGCCGCGACGGCAAGGCCATACAGAAAAGCACGCATACCCCTACTCCCATGTCAGATGCGACGGATCGTCGGGGCGTAAGCTATCGCAAGAAAACGCAACGCGGATTGAACGCTTTCTTGCGGTCCGAACGGACGTTCAGTCGGCGGACGACGTTGATGGGGCGGGAGCGGGTGCCGGCGCCGGGGCGGCCGCGGGTGCCGGCGCGGCGGCACTGCCCGGACTGTCGGCGAGGTTGCGCTTTTTGTCGCCGTCTTTCTTGAAGTCGGTCTCATACCAGCCGCCGCCGGCAAGGCGGAACTGGGGCGCGCTCAGCAGGCGGCCCACGCGCGGTTCGCCGCAACTCGGGCACGTGGACGGATCGGCATCGGAGATCTTCTGCAGGCGCTCGAAGCGGTGGCCACAGGCCTGGCACTGGAATTCGTAGATGGGCATGGGAGGGATCTCGCAAAGGCGTCAGCGGGACATTATCC
>CAJYHU010000297.1 GCA_913774655.1 uncultured Luteibacter sp.
CGAAGCGGATGGCTCGCTCAAGGGCACGATCAGCGGCTACGAGGGACTCGCCGCGGGTGATCGTATCCAACTGACCATCGATGGCGGCGACGTCGGAGCACTTCAGGTCGTCGACGGCCTTCCGGGCGGCGATATGCAGATCGAGGTGACCTATCCCGCCGATGACATCGCCGAAATGAACGACGGGGAACGTGAGTTCGGCTATCGCGTCATCGACCGTGCCGGCAACGAATCCCTACCGTCGAATGCCACCGCCCTCATGTCGCTCCTGGAAGGATACCTGGGCTCCGAGCTCGCAGCACCGATCGTTCCCAGTTTCGACGACGACGGCATCATTAATGACGCCGATGCGCGGGCCCCCCTGGGTGTTGAGGTCGTCATCCCGGGCAACGGGCGCTACGACACCCTGCCCGGCCTTAAGTTGCGCATCAGCTGGGGCGGCACGTTTAGCCAGTTGGCGAGCGTGCCCATGACCGCCGACGCTTTTTCGGCTTACCTCGGTTACGCCGCGGTCGCCGCTCTATGGTTGTACATGGCGGGGGCCGATACCGACACCCCCGTCACAACGGAGGTAAGGTACGACATCGTGATCGAACGCTCGGGAATGGATCCGCTGGTCGTCGGTCGGTCGCTTGCCACGACGGTCATCGTCAACCTGCACACCGCGGGCGGCGTGGACCCGGACCCGGGTACCCCCGAGCACGATAACCTGGCGGGCCCGACGCTGACGTCGGCCAGCGGCAGCACGAATGAAATTCCGCTGGAGGACTACGCATCGGACGCCATGCTCTCCGCGAAGGCAATGACCGACGAGGCCACGCCCAAGTCGGTCTTCAAGCCGGGTGACGTCGTCACGTTCTTTCACGGCACGACCGCGCTTCCGGAATACGTTATCCCGGACGACTACGCCGACGAAGATATCGAAGTGGTGCTGGATGCGGACGTTATCGACGATCAGGGCGTTGGCGACATCGTGGACTACTACACCGTCACCCGTACGATCACCGGCGGCGACGCAGGCGAGTCCACTAACGTATCCACGTCACGGAAGACGCCCGTGCGGGTCTACGGCCCGGCGGAGCTGCCTGGTGGCGGCGCGCCCCCGCCGGAGCCCGTCTGGACCAACCAGAGCGAAAACAACACCATCGGTCCGGGCAGCGAAGAAAACGGCGTGACCTTCGAGGTGCCCGCTTACAAGAACAAAAAAACGACCGATCACATCTTCCTCCGTATTCCGGTTTACGGCGGTCAGAAACACGAAGACGACGCGACAGACCAGCAGAAAGAGGTCCCGGATCGGTTCATGCTGCACGCCATACCGACGCTGGGCCAGAACGAAGCCTCGTCGATCACGATCACGAGCGGCTTCATCTACATCGGTCAGGAACCCAAACGAACCCATACCCACGTCACCTACAAGGTGATCCGCGACGAAGACTATGTGGAAGGTGGCGATCAGGACGCCATGAAAGGGACGGTATCCGAATCCACGTTCATAGTGATCGATTCACGCGGCGACTAGTGCCACGCGCCGATTCGTCATCGTCGCCCCTCCCCGCCGTATGCGACGCCCCCGGCGTCGCATACGGTTCGATCTGGACAAGGAGTGCCCTATGCCTCGACGGTCTCCCATACGGATTCTCGAACCCAGGTTGCGTTTCCCCGAGGATGCGCTGGCCCGGCCCGCAGAGGGGCAGCCACCCGACCAGTTGCTGAAGGCGTCGGTCAAAGACGAGGACATCGTGCTGACGCTGACATACCCGTTGCCCGATCCGCAGGAAGACACCGTGTCGGACGTCATCCAGCTCGTCGTCGACGGACAGCCGATTGGCGAGGCGCTCGAACTGCGCCCGTATGGGCCCGGCGATACGATACCGCTGCGCCTCCCGGCCAGCGAGCGTCCGACCACGACGACGCAGGATCGTCGCACGACCGGTATCAACTACAAGGTCACCTATCTTTCCGGCGGTGCCGGCGTGGAACGCGGTCCGGACGACCAGTCGTTCGTCACCGATATCGTTCGCCCCGGCGACGCGAGCATCGCGTCGCCGGTCTTTTCCGACGACGTGATGCAACACGGTGTCCTGCTCGGCAGCCTTCGACAGGACGAAGCCGGCGCGCTTTATCTACCCGCGCAGATCAAGGGATATACCCACCAGGCGATCGGCGATCGCATCACCGGTATCATCGACGGCGGGCTTCGCTCCCAACCGGTCGAACTGACCGCGGACGATATTGGGCGCGACATCACGCTGCGCTTCTATCTGGACGTACTTACCCTCGTCGACGATGGACAGCCGCACGCGTTCACCTACGACGTCGAAGATCGCGCGGGCAATGTGTCCGTCGACCCCGACGCCATCGACCTGATCGTCAGCATCGCCCCCCGATTCCGTGCCGCCCTCGTCCCCGGTGCCGCGGACGGGCTCGTGACCAGCGAGGACATCGCTCCCGAGGGGGGCGTCAGGGTACGTATCCCAGGCAACGACGTCTTCCGCGGTGGCGATACCCTGCGTGTGACCTGGAACACCCATGCCTACGGGCCGTTTACGATCGACGCGGCCAACGCCGGCAACGACCCCGTGCTGGAATGCCTGGTGCCATACCGCGACGTCTACGGCGACTGGCGCGCCTCGGCCCAGGAGAGCGACGTCGATGTCGAGGCCGGCGTCGATTACGAGGTGTTTCGCGGCGGGCTTCCCTTCGGCCGGCCGGCGTCTCCCACCGTCGCGCCAGTCAACCTCTTCGGCCCGGGCGGTGAAGACCCGGCGCCGGAGCGTCCCTGGCACGGCAACCTGCGGCCACCGGTCGTGCGGGCGCGCGAGGGCGATCCGCCGAACACGATTCCCGCCGATGCCATAGGCAAGGACGCCGTCGCGACCCTTCCCGGCGTCACGG
>CAJYHU010000298.1 GCA_913774655.1 uncultured Luteibacter sp.
CGGCGGCCAGGTGGCTGAGGCCTTGCGGCACGTTGCCCAGCCATGCCCGCGAGGCAGGATCGACCATCTCCGCCAGGGTACCCGGGCCACCCGACAGGGCGTCGAGCACGTCGTGCAGCGTGGTCTCGGCCTTGCGCTGCTCGCCGAGCAGGTGCCATGCCTCGGCCATCCAGAACGTGCAGGCAAGGAAGCAGCCTTCCTTGCCGCGGACCTTGCTGTACCGGAAATGAAAGGCGCCATCGCCCAGCTGGCGCTCGATGGCCAGCATGGTTTTGCGCAAGCGCTCATGGCCGTCGAAGCGGAAGCGGACGGCGAGGGCGAGCGACGCATCGAGCTGCCCACTGCCGGGATACATTTCGAACGCCTGGAGCGCCTCCGACCAACAGTGGGTTTCTATCCATGCCGCCACGCGGTCGCGTTCGCGGGCCCATCGTTCGCGACAGGTGGTGGGCAGATAGCCGCCGTCGGCCAGTTCCACCGCCCGCGCCAGCGCCTGCCAGGCGCTGATCTTCGACATGGTGTAGTGCTGTCGTTCGGTCAGTTCCCATATGCCGGAATCTTTCTGCCGCCACGCGTCGGCGCACTGATCGGCGAGACGACTCAGGATCGCGGCCGTTTCGGCGTCCAGCACGTTGCCGTGCTTCACGAAGCGCGCGGCGGTTTCCATGATGTCGCCGTACACGCCGTGCTGGTGCTGGTGCACGACCTGATTGCCGGTGACCACCGGCCGTGAATGCCGATAACCCGGCATGTCGATCTCGCGCACGTCCGCGGGAGGCGAACCGTCGAGGGTGAAGAAGAGGTCGCCATCGCTGTCGCGCAGCCGGTTCACGAGCCAGGTGAACGCCGCTTTCGCTTCGGCATGGGCCCCCAGGCGCGAGAGCGCCTTGATCGTGTAACTCGCGTCGCGCACCCAGGCGTAGCGATAGTCGTAGTTGAGCCGCCCGCCGATGGCTTCGGGCAACGACGTCGTGCCTGCGGCGGCGATCGCCCCCGTTGGCGCGTAGAGCAGCAATTTCAACGCGAGCGCGTGTCGGATCAGGGCATCGCGATGCGGCCCCTTGGCCTGGAGTTGATCGGCCCATCGACGCCATTCGTCATCGGAGGTGTCGATACGGGCATCGATTCGCTCGATGTCGGGCACGATCAAGGGTTCGTCCTGGCCCGCCACGATTGCCACGACCTCGCGTTCGCCGGCTGTCACCGTAACGACGGTGACGAGGCCGTCGTCGTCCATGCGCGACAGGTCGATACCGTCGCTGGCGACCACCACGCCGAGCACGCGACCGACGTGGAACACCGTCTGCGAACCCTGGCGGGCCAGATAGGGATTGGCGTGGTCCGCCTGGCGGCCGAAACGAAGTTGAAGGTCGAAGGTGACCGACCCCTCCAGCCCCTCGATGCGGCGAGCCAGTTCCTCCCATGGCAAGCGCCCGGCGGTGCCACTGTTGAGCGATTCGGTGATGCGTGCCACGCCGTGTTGCGTGTGGACGGTGGTCTCCAGCACGTTGCTGTGCTGGCGGTAGCGCCGCTCCACGCGCACCACGTCGCGTGGTGACAACGCGAAATACCCGCCTTGTTCCGCGTCGAGCAGGCGATCGAACAGCGGCGGGGAATCCATGTTGGGTACGCACCACCAATCCACCGCGCCATCGGCGCCGCTTAGGGCGACCGTTCGGCCGTCGCCGAGCACGCCATAAGCCTCGATCGGAAGATAACCGTCGGTACGGTGGGTGGCGAAAAATCGAGGCGCCATCGCGCGTCCTTTCGTGGAGTCACGGCAGAACGGAGGCGCCGTGAGGCGCCTCCGTCGTCAGGGTTTACGGCGTCGCGGAAACGTAGTCAGTCCATACCCATGCCGCCGGACGAGCCATAGACCTGGCCGGTGGCGTAGCTGTTGTCGGCAGCGGCGAGCGAGACGTACAACGGCGCGATCTCGGCGGGTTGCCCTGGACGGCCCATCGGCGTTTCCTCGCCGAATTTCTCGATGGCGTCCTGGGGCTGCCCGCCCGAGGTCTGCAGGGGCGTCCAGTACGGGCCGGGGGCGACGGCGTTCACGCGAATCCCCTTCGGTCCAAGTTGCTTGGCCAGCGAGCGGGCGTAGGCGACGTTCGCGGCCTTGGTCTGCGCGTAGTGGAACAGCGACGCGCTGGGATCGAAGGCCTGCACCGACGACGTGATGATGATCGCCGCGCCCGGCTTCAGATGGGGCAGGGCCGCGCGAGTGATCCAGTAGGGGGCGTAGACGTTCACTTTGAACGTGGTGTCGAACTCATCCGGGCTCAGGTCGGCGAGTGAGTCGATGGACTGCTGGTGTCCGGCATTGTTTACGAGGATGTCCAGGCCGCCGAGTGACGCCACGGCGTTTTCCACCAGCGACTCGCAGAACGCCCGGTCGCGCAGGTCGCCCGGCATGGCGAAGGCCCGGCGGCCGGCGGCTTCGATGAGTTCGACCACTTCCTTTGCGTCGGCTTCTTCCTCGGGGAGGTAGTTGATGACCACATCGGCGCCTTCGCGAGCGTAGGCGATCGCAGCGGCGCGGCCGATGCCGCTATCCCCGCCGGTGATGAGGGCCTTGCGCCCGGCGAGCTTGCCGCTGCCTTTGTAGCTCGTTTCGCCGTGATCGGGGCGAGGCTCCATCTTGCTCGTCAGGCCCGGGACGGGCTGTGGCTGGCGGGGAAACGGCGGTTTGGGAAACGCGTCGATCGGAATCATGGGAGCGGTCTCGCGTGGGGAAGGGATCAGCAGGGCGGCGATGGGCCACCTCGCATGGCAACCACGCTCTCACGCGTCCCGGCAACGGTATGTGCAGGTTTCGTTTTTCCCTGCGGCGTGATTGGGCACATCCATGAACTTGCGAGCCGCGGCCGCCGTGGCTGCCATCCCGTATGCCGTATAGGGGCGCGCAAGGCTTAGCGAACGCTTTCAACGTCACTTAGCGACGTCACGCGTCCGGTCGCCCAGCGGCACAAACGCGTGTCGAAACGTCGAAAAGTGGCATTTCTTTTCTTCGAACACCGGTATGCCTCCAGGCAAATCAACGCGATACGCGTGGCATGGCCGCTGCAACGCAACCGATACCCCACGTCGCGACGGGTGGCCCGTCGTTCGTGAACGTCCTATCGCCGGTTCGGTGCTGCACGTCATGGCACGTCGGTCTACCCCGGCCAATTCGCACGTTCTCGCGACAACCCCATCGTCGCCTGCTTCGTCAAAGGATCCGCCATGCGTTTTTCGGTTCGCGCAAAGATCTTCTCCGCCATGGGCCTGGCCCTGGCCCTGATGTTATTTCTGGGGGGTGACGGCCTGCTCGGCGTGAAGACCACATACGGACTGGTCCGGGACATCTACCAGTCGAACGTGTTGTCCATCCTCGCCGTCAGCGACACCGAGCAGGACGTCGTGGACGAACGGATCGCCCTCAACCGCGCCATCGTCGATCCCTCGGTGCACGCCACCGTCGAACGCATCCACGCGGATGCCGCCAAGGAGGCTGAGGCATGGGCGCGCTACTACCCCGCGAACATCAGTTCGCCGGAAGAGCGCAAGGCGGCGGAGGCGTACATCGCCGAGCGCACGGCCGCCATGCCCCTGGTGGAAAAGGACGCCGCGCTGCTCGACGCAGGCAAGACCGAGGAGGCGCGCCAACTGCTGATCGGCACCACGGCCGCGGCGTTGGGCCGCATGGCCAGCCGCATCGACGATCTCGTGCGCATCAATACCCGGCAGGCCCGCGTGGCGTCCGAGACCGCGAGCGACAGCTATGCGCACACGCGAAACGTCGCCATCGCCGCCCTCGTCGTCAGCGTCGTGGCCTTGCTCACGATCGCCACCTTCCTGGCCCGTGCCGTGGTGACGCCCCTGTCGCGGGCACGGACGCTCGCTCGCGCCATCCAGGATGGCCGGCTTAACAACACGACCGTGGTCTCGGGCAACGACGAATTCACGGATACGCTCCAGGCCCTCGATGAGATGGACAAACGCCTGGCGGGCATCGTCACCGACGTGCGCCACATCTCGCAGCAGGTGTCATCGTCGGCCGCCGATATCTCCCAGGGCAACGACGATCTCTCGCAGCGCACCCAGGAGCAGGCCAGTTCGCTGGAGGAAACCGCGGCGTCGATGGAGCAACTGGCCGCCGCCGTGAAGCAAAACGCCGACGGGGCCGAACAGGCTCGTCAGCTGGCGCAGCGTGTGCGTCATGATGCGGAGGAAGGTAGCCAGGTTTCCGCGGAAGCCACCCAAGCGATGCAGGCCATCACCCAGGCGAGCCGGCAGATCGGTGAGATCGTCACCCTGATCGACGAGATCGCGTTCCAGACCAACCTGCTGGCACTGAATGCGGCGGTCGAAGCCGCCCGGGCGGGCGACCAGGGCCGCGGTTTCGCCGTGGTGGCCACCGAGGTGCGCCACCTGGCCCAGCGTAGCGGTGCGGCGGCGAAAGACATCAAGGCGCTGGTGACCTCGACGGTCGAGCGGGTGGATACCGGTGCCACCCTGGTGGCGCGCACC
>CAJYHU010000299.1 GCA_913774655.1 uncultured Luteibacter sp.
CCCGCAAGGTCGTCACCCTATGGTTACCTAGGCGCGGACGCGGTGGACTGGCCTCAGCGCAGCCTGGTCCGTCCGTAGCAGAGTGTGCTGAGGCCGCCCCGGGATCACGACGATCTGCCTGGCCGAAGGGGTAGCCATGGGTGTGTTTGGGTGACGGCGGCATGAGGTGTCTTCGGTCGGTTGCCGACGTCTTCGTCGTTTCCACAGGTTCGGCACCCTGCCCATCGTCACGGTTGACTGACCATGCGTAAGATCATATCTTGCATTGCAAGATGAAAAGCCCTGACGACAAAGCCACGGACCTCTCGCGTCGCTCGCAACTGCTTAAAGGCCTCGCTGAACTGGCCGTTCTCAGTGCCATGCGAGACGGGCCGCAGTATGGATTGAGCATTGTCGATCGTCTCAACGACGAAGCGGGCCTCGACGTTGCCGAGGGCAGCATTTACCCGCTCTTGCATCGGCTCGAGAAAGCAGGCTCCGTGCGCTCGGAGTGGCTGATCGTGGAGGAGGGGGCCCGGCCGCGGAAATATTACGAACTGACAGAGGACGGGCATTCCGAACTCGCGGCAGCCACGGCGCAGTGGAGCAGGATCAGCCATTCACTCACCGGATTCCTTCGCAGAAAGGTTCCTCATGACTCCGAATAACGCTGTCACCACGCGCGTTTGGCTACGTCGCCTTCGTTGGTCACTCAACGCGCTCCCTCGCGCGGATCGCGATGACATCACGTGCGAGATCGAATCGCATATCAGCGACCGAATCGCCCAAGGCATGATTGAGGAGCACGTGCTTGCGGCATTGGGCCCACCCGAGCTCTATGCCCGTGCGTTTCTGGACGATTTTGAGTTGAACGGTGCTCTCGCGAATCAAGGTCTTCTGGCCATGTGCAAGGTCGCGTTGCACCGGATCACGCGGAGTTTGGCTGCGTTCGTTGGCGTGGTCGCTGCGGGGTGCCTGGGCATTATGGCCATGGCGATCATTCTTACGGTGGTGATGCGTTTCATCGATCCCGTCCACTGGGGTCTTTGGCTTACGGCGCATAGTTTGACGCTGGGTGTCGTCGACAGTCCCAGCGAGGGGCGGGAACTGTTGGGCGCTTGGCTGTACGCGTGGGCGGTGATCTGGTTGATCCTTTGCTGGACCCTGGGGAAGGCGGTACTACTCACCTCCCTCCGCCATATAGCGAAATCCACGTCATTACCGGCGGTAAACCCATGAAGTACTTTGCTTCCCTTTCGCGCACAACATGCTGCATGGTGGCGGCGCTCCTGTTCACTCTCATTCCGTTCATGGCAGACGCGTTCGCGGCCGATCCCGCGCGCCCGCAAATCCCACGCGCCCCCTTCCCCTACGAACGTCGCGAAGTCGCATTCGAGGGCGGCGCCGCTGGTGTCACGTTGGCCGGTACGTTGACGGTCCCCTCAGGAGCGACATCCATGCCGGCTGTCGTCCTCGTACATGGCTCTGGGAAGACCGATCGGGACGAATCCGCGTTTGGGCATAAGCCATTCTGGGTCTTGGCTGACGCCCTCAGTCGCGCCGGCTACGCGGTGCTCCGGTACGACAAGCGCGGCGTTGGCCAGTCCACTGGCGACGGTCGCGCCGCTACCACCCTGGACTTTGAGAGTGATGCTCGCGCCGCCGTGGACTACCTGAAGCGAGTACCGGGTATCGATCCAAAACGCATAGCGATTATCGGTCATAGCGAGGGTGGCACCATTGCCGCACTGATGTCGGGCAGTGCATCGCCTCCGGCTGCGGCGATTTCGCTGGGAGGCATGATAGCTCCCTTCGCGGAACAGATAATCCTGCAGGAAATCAATACGGGTCGCGATGACGGCGCCGATTCGCACTACGAGACGTTGGTGCGGCGTTATTACGGCCAGGTGGAGCAGGCGGCGCGCACCGTGGACGATGCCGAACGCATGGTGCAGATGAAAGCGATTTCCCAGGCCTGGGTGGCAGATTTTCCTGCGTCCGATCGCAACGCTCCGGCTGCGGAAGACTCGCTGCTTGCGCATCCTGGATTTCTGGCTTCCCGTTGGTTCCGAACCTTCCTGAATCTGGACGTCGCCGCAGCCATATCACGCGGTCACGGACCCCTTCTCGTGGTGAATGGATCGACCGACCATCAGGTAGCGGCTGGGCCCAATTTAAACGCCGCAAGGCAGGCGCTAGGGCGGGAGACGGCGACGCGCCATACGCTTCTTCTGCATGGCCTTAACCACCTTTTGCAGGAGAGTGCTTCGGGGTCAAGCAACGACTACGCAAGCATCGAGCAGACCATGTCACCACGAGCGATCAATGCGGTCATAGCGTTTCTGAATTCAACGATCGGGGCCACCAAGAACCGTATGTGACAGGGCCCCCCCCCGCTCTGTCACGGATATCCTGCTTCGTGCCAGGGCACGCGCTCTTTCGCCACGACGTCATTGCCGTTATCCAACGCCAACGCACGCGATGCGGGACGGAAACACGCAGATTATCGACTTTCGCATGGCTTTCAATACGAGCGCGTGATGTCCAGGCATCACATCCGCGCCGGGCGTGAACGTCATCATGCGCCGCGGCCGGCAATGCCGTAACGACAAGCCTTATCCCTTGTAAATCCGACGCACCCGCTTGTGGTCGTCTCGCCAGCCTTCACGACGCAACATCACGAACACCCGCGCGCAGCCGTAGTGAATGCGCGTCTGCGCGATCCCACGCTTGCGCGGCCGGACCGCGCTGCTGTCGCGTGCCTTCGCCTTGATGAAAACGCCGAGCGCGACATCGCCACGATCCGCAGTGCCCGTCGCTCACTGACCCCAAAGCGCTCCTTCAAGCGGCCGACCCAGTAACGCTTCTGGCCGGCCTCAGAGCTTTTTTGTGACGACCTCCTGCAGCATCGCCTTGTCCAAGCTCAGGTCCGCGACCAGCTGCTTAAGCTTGCGATTTTCCTCTTCCATTAGCCGCAGGCGCTTGAGCTCGGATGGCCCCAAGCCACCGTATTTCTTGCGCCAAACGTAAAACGTTGCCTCGGCTATCCCCATCTTTCGGCAGATCTCGCCCACGGCCGTTCCCCACTCGGCCTGCTTAAGCGCGTAGGCGATCTGCTCTTCGGTGAAACGGGACTTCTTCATCGCTTGACTCCTCGCGGGATACGGGGCCCATGCGGGAAGAAGTCTCTACTTTACGATGCGCCAGTTTTCCGGGGGTGGGTCACGTGCCCTTGTGGAGCACTACGATGCTACGGACAGCGAGACTAAGCGGTTGGTGCCACTCGAAAGGATGTATTGGCCTGCGTGAAAAAGAGATTCGCTAGCGCGAGGATCCCTCCGCCACCCCGGCATGCTGCCGTGGCGCCCGAGCGACCTTGGGAAGGCCCAGGCTTCCGGCTACGCGGGTTGGCGCTGCGACGGCGCCGCGCATGGTCGGTGCGCGCGCAGATACTTTGTCTCCGATTTGGCGTGACGGACCGACTTGGCGCTGATCCGGGCATGGGGCACCATCGGAGCCTCGGCTGTTCAAATCAAGGACGCTGTTATGCCCTCGCGATCGCACGGAACCGCCTGGATCCTCCTGATCGGTCTGGCGTTGTCCGGCTCGGCTTGCGCCGCCGAACCGCCGGCCGTGACCATCCGCACCCAGTCCTACCCTCGACCCCCGTATTCGGAAGCCACCTATTACGTTTACGAGCGGGATGGGAAAGTGATCTGCACCAAGTTGAAGATTTGCGACAAATACGAGCACTGTGATGTGGATTACCACGCCGGCGCCTTCCTCGATCCGCTGGACCAGCGGACGGGTGATCCGTATGGCATAACTGCCGCGGTGCCTATTCCGAAGGCCAAGCGGGCCAAACACGAGTGTCTGGCAAAGTTCGTGCCCGACGCCCTGTAACACTCCCTATCAAAGGACTGACCACAAAAGAAAAAGCCCACCTGGAGGGCGGGCCAAATCACTTGAATAATGGTGGCTCGGGACGGAATCGAACCGCCGACACGGGGATTTTCAATCCCCTGCTCTACCAACTGAGCTACCGAGCCACGAGTGCCTGCAATGCGTGTTGCGGCGTGTGGAGCCGCGTATTAAATCGGGTAGCGGGACGCGCGTCAAGCGTTTTCGTCAGGTGGCACGTAGCCGACCGCCTGGGCGACGTCGCCGCCGCCGAAGAAATATTTTTCCATCTCGCCGGAGAGGAAGCCGCGCGTCTTGGGGTCGAGCGGCGACAGGCGCATCTCGTTGATGAGCATGGTCTGGTGGGCTAGCCACTGGGCCCAGGCCTCCTTGGACACGTTGTCGTAGATGCGCTTGCCCAGTTCACCGGGCCAGGGGGCGAAGTCGAGGCCGTCGGCGTCGCGGCCGAGTTTCACGCAATGGACCGTGTGCGTCATGGGGCGATCTCCGGAAGATGGTCGAGCAGGGTGCGCACCGGGGCGGGCAGGCCGAGCGAGGCGATGTCCTCGCGGTCGCACCAGCGCCGGTCGGCGCGGTCGGCCACGGCGGCGAGCGGGGCCGCATGGTCGAACAGAAGGGGGCTGACGTCCAGCCGGTAATGGCTGAAGACGTGGGTGAACGCGGGCAGGGGCTCCGCCGTGTGCACGCGCGCGAACGTGGTCGCCACGGCCGGCGCGGCGTCCGCGTCGACCGCCTCGGGCAGGCTCCACAGCCCCGACCACACGCCTTGCGTGCCGCGTTTTTCGAGCAGCACGCGTCCGCGTCCGTCGCGCATGAGCAGCATCGCGACGGCGCGCGTTGGGATTTTCTTGCCAGGCTTTACCGTGGGCAGCACGGTCGTGAGCCCGTCACGGTGAGCGACGCATGTGGCCGCGTGAGGGCAGAGCAGGCAGGCCGGCTTGCTCCGCACGCAGACGGTGGCGCCGAGGTCCATGATCGCCTGCGTATAGTCGGCGGTGCGTTCGTCGGGCGTGTGTTCGTCGGCGTGCCGCCAGAGGCGTTTTTCGATGGCGCTCTCACCGGGAAACCCTTCGATGCCGTGGTAGCGCGTGAGCACGCGTTTGACGTTGCCGTCGAGGATGGGGAAACGCAGCCCGTGCGCCTGGGCGAGGATGGCGCCCGCCGTGGAGCGACCGATGCCGGGAAGGGCCATGAGGGCGTCGAGGTCGCGCGGCAGGTCGCCGCCGTGACGTTCCACGCATAGCCGCGCGGCATGGTGCAGGAAACGGGCGCGACGGTAGTAACCCAGCCCCGACCACAGCGCGAGCACGGTGTCCTCATCGGCATCCGCGAGGTCGCGCAGGGTGGGCAGGCGCTCGACGAACCGCTGGAAGTAATCCAGCACCGTGACCACCTGGGTCTGCTGCAGCATGATTTCCGACAGCCACACCCGATAGGCGCTGCGCGGGTGTTGCCAGGGGAGTTCCTTGCGTCCGTGGTGGTCGTACCAGCGGAGCAGTTCGCGGGCGAAAGCGTTCAAGGCGCGACGCCTACCGTGGCGGTGGCGGCGGGTGCGTCGGGCGTGGCGCGTATGCGCAGGCCCTTGACGTGCAGGCTGCCCGCGTCGACGTTCTGCGCCTGCACGGTGCCGACCAGCGGCGGCATCGTCAGCGACCCGGTGCCGCGGATGCCGGCCCACCACTGCGCAAGCGCCAGGGGCGGAAGGCGCAGGTCGGCATGATCGGTGTCGCCATCGAGCTTGAGCGCGACGTAGAGCGGGTCGTTCTCGTTGGCCGGCATGACGCGCAGCGCCACGTCATACGGTGTGGCATCGTGGCGCGTCACGCGGCCGGTGAGCGACGCGCCGACATCCGCGCCGCCGCGCCACGTGGCGGTGCCCTTGAGCGTGGACTCGAAGCGTGGATCGCTGTCGAGGCCGAGGGTCATGTCGGCCAACGTGAGTACGCCGCGCGACAGGGTGGGCACCGTGTCGAGATCGAGCGCGTAAGGCGTGCCGTCGGCCAGGCGGGCGGACAGCGTGAGGGTGAAGCGACGTCCGCTGGCGAGGCGGTCGGCCTCGGCTTCGATGTTGGACAGCACCAGTTTCGTACCGCGCAAGAGCGTGCCGCGCGCAATGCGGAAGCCGGCATCGATCGTCGGCAGTGTCGCGCCCGCCGTGGAGGGGCGGCTCGGCAACGTGTCGAGATAGGCCGACACCGCGTCGACGTCGATGCGTGCGCCTTCCACTTCCAGCCGGGAGATGGTGGCCTCGCCGCCGAGCAGGGTATGCCACGGCAACACCACACGCCCCCGCGACGCGACGATGAGCGGTGTGCTCGACCCTTCGCCGCGTAGCATGACGCCTTCCAGATCGAGCGCGGGCGAGGGCCACAGGGTGGGGCTCGCGGGGTTGGCCAGGGTCAGCTCCAGACCTGCCGCCCGGGCACGCGATTGCAGCAGGGCGGTGAAGCGTTCGGGTTGCAGCACGACATAGGTCGCCACGACCGCCGTGACCAACAGCAACGCGCACACGCCGCCGAACACGTAGAGGCCGGCGCGCAGCCGGCGGTTCATCGGCATGACGTCGCCAGGCGGCCCACCGTCAACCTCCCAGTCGTGCGGGCAGGAGGCCGTCGACGAAGGCTTCGGCGTCGAATACGCGCAGGTCGGTGGCGGTTTCGCCCAGGCCCACGTAGCGGATGGGCAGGGCGAACTCCCGCGCCAGCGCGAACATGACGCCACCCTTGGCGGTACCGTCGAGCTTGGTCACCACCAGTCCGGTGACGCCCGCCGTGTCGCGGAACTGGCGCAACTGGCTGATGGCGTTCTGGCCGGTGGTACCGTCGATGACCATCAGCACCTCGTGCGGCGCGGCGGTGTCGAGCTTCTTCATGACGCGGGCGATCTTGCCCAGCTCGTCCATGAGGCCGCCCTGGGTGTGCAGGCGTCCCGCGGTGTCGGCGATCAGCACCTGCGTGCCGCGCGAGCGAGCGGCCTGGAGGGCGTCGAAGATCACGCTGGCCGAGTCGGCATCCTGGCCCTGGGACACCACCGGCACCTTGTTGCGCTCGCCCCACGTCTTCAACTGCTCGACGGCGGCAGCGCGGAACGTGTCGCCCGCGGCGAGCATCACGCTGCGGCCTTCGTCGGCGTAGCGGCGGGCAAGCTTGCCGATGGTGGTGGTCTT
>CAJYHU010000300.1 GCA_913774655.1 uncultured Luteibacter sp.
CGACGATCATCGGGAACCACGTATGCCCGATCTCGTGGGCGGTGACCATGTGCAGTTCTTTGGGCGAAGCGTCCATCGGATCGAACACGATGCCGGGGTATTCCATGCCGCTGGCCGCCGAGCCGGCCTCGTTCACCGCCACGGGATACGGATACGGATACCAGCGATCGGAGAAGTGTTCGACCGCGGCCTTGAGGTATTCGGTGGAGCGGCTCCATGACGCACGACCCGCGCTCTCCACCGGATAGACCGACATCGCCAGCGCGGTGCGTCCTTCGGGCAGGTTGATGCGCGCGGCGTCCCAGACGTACGCCGTCGAGGCGCCGAAGGCCACGTCGCGCGTGTTCTTCATGCGGAACTTCCAGGTCAACGTGCCGCCGCGCTTCGGCCGGCTGGCCGGATCGGTGACTTCCGCCGGCGTGCGGATCATCACGGTGGCATCGCTTTTGCGCGCTTTCGCCAGCCGCTCGCGCTGGGTGGCGGTCAACACGTCGTCCGGGTTCACCAGTTCGCCGGAACCGGCTACGATCATGTCCGACGGGACGGTGATGGCGTAGTCGATGTCGCCGTATTCGAGATAGAACTCGCTATTGAGGTAGGGGGCGGTATCCCACCCGCGCAGGTCGTCGTAGACGCACATGCGCGGATACCACTGCGCCATCTCATAGATGGTGCCGTTCCTGGAGGGCGCGAAGCCGGTGCGACCGCCGAAGTCCCCCGGCAGGTCATAGCGATAGGCGATGGTCAGCGTGACCTTGCCGCCATGGGCGGCCAGCGGCTGCGGCAGGCGCACCTGCATGCGCGTATCGCTGATGACGTAACGGGCCTGGCTGGTGTGGCCGTCCTGCGTCAACGTCACCGTGGCGATGCGATAGCCGTCGGTGTGGCGATCGGCACGTTTTGTCTGGTTGCCCGCGGTGAAGTTGCCGCGGGCATCGGCGCGGAAGCGGTTTTCGTCCAACTGGAGCCACAGCACGTCAAGCGCGTCCGGGCTGTTGTTGGTGTAGTGGATGGTGGCGGTGCCCACCAGCGTGTTTTTCACCGGATCGAGCGTCGCGGTCAGGTCGTAATCGGCGCGGTTCTGCCAGTACATCGGCCCGGGCACGCCACTGCCGGCGCGATACGCGTTGACAGGCTGCGGATAGGCGAACGGGGCAAAGGTTTCGCGCGGATCGTAGGTTTCTGCGGATGCGGCGAACGACACGGCGAGGAGAACACCGGCGGCCAGCAGACGAAAGGGGGACATCATGGCGACACTCGTGGGACGACAGCGCAGACTAACCGCAGGCCGCGCCGCCGTCCAAACCCGCGTCGTGCGTCAGGAGCGGAAATCGACCTTACGGTTCTCGCCCACGTCGGGGGTGGTGCCGGTAATGCGCGCCTTCAGGTAGTCGAAGGCAATCACCATCTTCGACGACGGGGCGTCCCAATACTCGGCGGTGTCGACGTCCACCCGCAGCAACGCCAGGTCGGGGTCGTCCTTGCCGTCGGGAAACCAGGTCTTGATCCATTCGTTCCAGTGCGCGTCGATGGCGGCGCGGTCGTCCACGATCACGGCCGAGCCGGAGAGCGACACGTAGCTATGCTCGGAGGCGTTCGCGTACGCGGCGTTGACCTGATGATGGGACGCCACCTCCTCGACCTTGGGCGAACTCTTGCGGGTGAAGAACCAGAGCTGGCCATCGAAGCCCTTCTGCGAGGCGACCATGGGCCGGCTGTAGAGGTGGCCATCGCGCTCACTGGTGAGCATGGCCACGCGCGCATCCTTGATGAGGCTCCAGATCTTGTCGTAGTCGTCCTGGCGGCGATCGGTCATGTCGAGGCTCCGTGGGTCGGGGGAACGCAGACCGTCCCACGCCCGCGCTCAACGCGCCGTCAATCCGGGATGACGACAGACCGGCACCCTCTCCACGTTCGACTTCCCGCCCGCCAGCCCGCACTATTAGCTCCCCGGATGCCGTCGTGTGCTCCCTGAAGGCTTGCATCCCACGTCGGCAGCCGCATATCTCCCCCGTCGAAATCACGAGGATCCACGCATGAAAATCGGTTTGATCGGTCTGGGCCGCATGGGCGGCAACATTGCCCGCCGGCTGATGAGGGACGGTCACCAGACCGTCGTCTACGACAACAACGCCGAGGCCCGCGCCGCGCTGGCGAAGGACGGCGGCGAAGCGGTCGAGTCCCTCCAGGCGCTGGTCCAGGCCCTCCCCTCGCCGAAGGCGGTGTGGGTGATGCTGCCGGCCGGCGAGATCACCGAGAACACGATCCAGACCCTGTCGGGCATGCTCGGCAAGGACGACATCATCATCGACGGCGGCAACACGTTCTACAAGGACGACGCCCGTCGCGGCAAGGAACTCGCGGCCAAGGGCATCCATTATGTCGACGTCGGCACCTCCGGCGGCGTGTGGGGTCTGGACCGCGGCTACTGCATGATGATCGGCGGCGACAAGCCGACCGTCGACTACCTCGACCCGATCTTCAAGACGCTCGCCCCGGGCGCTGGCGACATCCCGCGCACGGCCGACCGCGATGGCCGCGATCCGCGCGTGGAACAGGGCTACATGCACGCCGGTCCAGCGGGTGCGGGCCACTTCGTCAAGATGGTTCACAACGGCATCGAGTACGGCATGATGCAGTCGTTTGCCGAGGGCTTCGACATCCTCAAGAACCGCAACGCCGATCACCTGCCCGAACACGAGCGCTACCAGCTCGACATGGCCGACATCGCCGAGGTGTGGCGTCGCGGCAGCGTGGTGTCGTCGTGGCTGCTCGACCTTACCGCCAGCGCCCTGGCGAAGGGGCCGGAGCTGGACAACTACTCTGGCTACGTCAACGATTCGGGCGAAGGCCGCTGGACGGTCAACGCCGCCATCGAGGAGGCTGTGCCGGCCGAGGTGCTCACCTCCGCACTGTTCGCCCGCTTCCGATCGCGCCAGGAGCACACCTATGCCGAGCGCCTGCTCTCGGCGATGCGCATGGGCTTCGGCGGCCACGTCGAAGGCCGCGGCACCCCGCCCAAGGAAGGCGAACACTCCTGACGACGAAAGCCCGGGCCTGGCCCGGGTTTTTTTAGGTTCTTCACGGGAGTCCGGGGACCCTCCCAGCGATCAACCATATGGCCCGGTGGTGGTTCGGTCCCGCGAGCCGTGGTGGTCTTGGTGGTCTGGTAGCGCCACAGCGCGTTGCACCTGGGCGTTTCGTGGGGAGACCTTGGCGTCCACCCTCGCTGCTCGGGCAGTCCTCCGCGTTCGATCGCCCCAACCCACACGCGTCAAGGCGCGTGCCGATCCAGCTCCGCCACGCGCCTACGCCAGCGCTCCGGTGTCTGCGGCTTCACGAACAACGCCACGATCGGCAGCTTCGCGTCGCGCGCTGCCTGCTCCATCCGCTCCACGCACGCTTCGATCTGCGCCGTGGTGAGGTCATCCTCGAACTCGGTGGACACCGCCACCATCACCTGGTCCGGCCCCAACTGGTGCGTGAGCGCCCCATTGACGCTGACCACGCCAGGCACCGTCGACACCACCGAACAGACCCGCTGCAACAGGTGCGGCTGGGCGGATTCGCCAATCAGCAAGGCCTTGCTCTCGCGCGCCAGCAACACAGACGCCAGCGCGAGCACCACCGCGATGCCGACCGACGCCCAGCCATCGAAACGCGCGTCGCCGGTGGCGTGCGAGAGCCACACCCCCAACGCCGCCAGGCCCAGGCCAAGGAGGGCGGCGCTGTCCTCGAACAACACGGTGAACGTGGTGGGATCCTTCGAGCCGCGGAACGCTTCGAAATAACTCATGCGTCCCTTGCGCTGACGCACGCTCTTGAGCGACAGCCACCACGACGTGCCCTCGAACACCGCCGCGACGCCGAGCACGACGTAGTTGGCCGTGGCATCGGATGTCGGCTCGGGATGCAGGATGTGCTGGATGCCCTCGTACAACGAAAATCCCGCACCCAGCGACAACACCAGCAAGGCGACGATGAAGCTCCAGAAATACAGCTCGCGTCCGTAGCCGAGCGGATGCTCGCGATCCGGACGCTTGCGCGAGCGGCGCAACCCGTACAACAAGAGAACCTCGTTGACGCTGTCCACCAGCGAATGCACGCCTTCGGAAAGCATGGCCGAGCTACCGGTGATCGCGGCCGCGACGAACTTGGCCACGGCGATACCGACATTGGCGGCCAGGGCGGCGTAGACGACGAGCTTGTTTTCGTTGGCCATGCCTCGATGGTTGATGGGTCGATGTCGTCGGCGGGTCAACGCCGTTCGGTGCCCTCCCCCACCGACGAAAAAGGCCGCGCCTCACGGCGCGGCCTTTCTCCGGGTAAAACCCTCGCCGCCGCTTACTTGGCGAACAGGTGTTCCACGCCGGCGCGCTCTTCGCGCAGTTCCTTGTTCGTGGCGTCGATACGCGCCTGCGAGAACGCGTTGATCTCCAGGCCCTGCACGATGGCGTACTTGCCATCCTTCACCGTCACGGGGTAGCCGAAGATGACGCCCGGCTCGATGCCGTAGGAGCCATCGGAGGGAATGCCCATCGAGACCCAGTCACCCTCGGCCGTGCCCAGGGCCCAATCGCGCATGTGGTCGATGGCGGCCGACGCCGCGGACGCCGCCGACGACGCGCCGCGCGCCTTGATGATGGCGGCGCCACGCTGCTGCACGGTCGGGATGAAATCGCTCTCGTACCAGGCCTGGTCGATCTGCTCGAGGGCCGGCTTGCCCTTCACCGACGTCTGGTGCAGGTCGGGGTACTGCGTGGAGCTGTGGTTGCCCCAGATGGTGACTTTCTTGATGTCCGTGGTGTGGGCACCGGTCTTCTCGGCCAGCTGCGACAGCGCGCGGTTGTGGTCGAGGCGGACCATCGCGGTGAAGCACTTCGGATCGAGGTCCGGGGCGTTCTGCTGGGCGATGAGGGCGTTGGTGTTGGCCGGATTGCCCACCACGAGCACGCGCACGTCGCGCTTGGCGTGGTCGTTGAGGGCCTTGCCCTGGGGGCCGAAGATGGCGCCGTTGGCCTCGAGGAGGTCCTTGCGCTCCATGCCCGGGCCGCGCGGGCGGGCGCCGACGAGCAGGGCGTAGTCGACGTCCTTGAAGGCGACGTTCACGTCGTCGGTGGCGACCACGCCCGCGAGCGTCGGGAACGCGCAGTCGTTGAGCTCCATCACCACGCCCTGCAGGGCCGGCAGCGCCGGGGTGATTTCGAGCAGGTGCAGGATCACCGGCTGGTCCGGGCCGAGCATGTCGCCGGCGGCAATGCGGAACAGGAGGGCATAGCCGATCTGGCCGGCTGCGCCGGTCACGGCAACGCGAACGGGTGCTTTCATCTTGCGACTCCTCGGGGATATCTGGGGATTGGCGATCAGGAAAGCTCGGCGAAGAACTCGACGATACGGGCCATGCCCTTGTCGAGCGCCTCGTCCGGGCACGAATACGAAATGCGCAGCGCGCGCGGCTCGCCGAAGGCCGAGCCCGGCACGCAGGCCACGCCCTTGGCGTCGAGCAGCTGGGCGCAGAAATCGACGTCGCTGGTGATTTTCACGCCGTCGTGCGTCTTGCCGAAGGCGACGGAGATGTCGGGGAAGGCGTAGAACGCGCCCTGCGGATACGGGCAGACGACACCGGGGATCGACACCAGCGCCTTGTGCACGCGATCGCGCTTGGTGGCGAATTCCTTGCAGCGCGCGGCGGGGATGTCCTGCGGACCGGTGAGCGCGGCGACGGCCGCGGCGCTGACCACCTCGGGCAGGCTGGTGATGTGGTTGGAGTTGAGCGTCGTGACCGCCTTGGCGACGGCCTCCGGTGCGGCGATGAACCCCACGCGCCAGCCCGGCATGCCGTAGGTCTTGGAGAGCGAATCGGTGAAGATCACGCGGTCCTTCAGTTCCGGGCGCAACTGCACGACGTTGTGATAGCCGACGCCGTCGAACACCATCGTGTTGTAGATGTCGTCGGTGACGATCCAGGTGTCAGGGTAGTTCACCAGCACGTCGGCCAGGGCGGCGACTTCGTCGCGCGTGTAGACCATGCCCGTGGGGTTGGACGGGTTATTGAAGAGGAACACGCGCGGCTTGCGCTGCAGCGCCTCGTCGAGCTGGGCCGGAGTGAGCTTGTAGTTCTGCTCGGGCGGGCACGGAAGGATGTTGACCCGCGCGCCGACGATCTCCGCGATGTCGAGGTAGCTTGTCCAGTAAGGCGCCGGGAAGGCGATTTCGTCGCCTTCGTCGAGCAGCGCCTCGGCAAGGTTGTAGAGCACGTGCTTCGCGCCCACGCCGGTGGAGACGTTGGCACGGCCGTAGCCGGTGAGACCGAGCGCTTCGATGTGCTGGAGGAAGGCATCCACCAGCGCGTCGGTGCCGCGGTTGCTGCCGTACTGGCCCGAATCCTTCGCCAGCGCCTCGCGGGCGGCGGCGTAGACGTGCTCGCCGGGGAGGAAGTTGGGAACGCCGATGGAGAAACTCACGATGTCGCGGCCTTCGGCCTTGAGTCGCTTGGCCTTTTCGGCAATGACCATGATCGCACTGGGCTTGGCGCGGCCCATCCGCGTGGCGAGCTTCGGCATCGGTTCCTCGGCGTGTGGGGAGGGAAGCAAAGGCCGCCATTTTAGCATGCGTGCCGGCGCTTCGCGGCGGATCGCCTATCCGATCGGCTGCTGCCCCTTCGGTAGGCAGGCGTTCCCGACCCGGCCACCAAAGGGGTGGGAGCCGATCGCATCGGCGATACCCGGATACGAAGACGCCGCCCAAAGGCGGCGTCTTCCA
>CAJYHU010000301.1 GCA_913774655.1 uncultured Luteibacter sp.
GGAACGCGCGCACGCGCAGCGGGTTGATCATGTCGGACAGCACGAGGCCGACGCCGAAGAGCAAACCCGTGGCGAGACTGGCGAGCCCCTTGATCACGGCATGCCACACAGGTGGCGCATCGCGAAGACGGTCAGCGCGGCGGCGGTCATGAAGACGGCGGTGGCCGCAATGGACCGAGGAGAAAGACGGGCCATGCCGCATACGCCATGCCCGCTCGTGCAACCCGAGCCGAGCCGCGTGCCGTAACCGACCAGCAGGCCACCCAGCAGGAGGGCGGGCCATCGCGGCGTCATCGACACGGTATGTCCCGGCACGAGCGCATACGTAACCCCGGCCGCCACGATCGCGCCGATGAGGAAGAGCAGGGCGCCCTTGCGATCGCCCCCTTTCGACAGGCCCAGGGCTATGCCGAGCATGCCCGACACGCCCATGACGCGTCCGGCGGTGAGCAGCAGCACGCCGGCGGCCGTACCGATCGCCAGGCCGCCGAGTGCGGGCCAATACCACGCCAACGGAAGGAGTGCGCTTGCCATCAAAGAAGGTCCAGCGGCAGCTTGAGGTAACTCACGCCGTTGTCCTCCGGCGGCGGCCGGTTACCCGCGCGCATGTTGATCTGGATGGACGGCAGGATGAGGCGGGGCATCGGCAGGGTCGCGTCGCGCCGTTCGCGGACGCTGACGAAGTCGTTTTCGCCGACGCCTTCATGGACATGCACGTTGCCGGTCCGCTGTGCACCGATCGTGCTTTCCCATGCATAAAGGTCGCGCCCCGCGGCCTTGTAGTCGTGGCACATGAACGCACGCGTGGCGTCGGGCAAGGCCATGAGGCGGCGAATCGAGCGATAGAGCGTGCGAGCGCTGCCGCCGGGGAAATCGCAGCGTGCGGTGCCGTAGTCCGGCATGAACAGCGTATCGCCCGCGAACACGGCGTCGCCGATCACGTAGGCCATGCAGGCAGGGGTGTGTCCTGGCACGTGCAGGGCGGTCGCTTGCAATCCGCCGATGGCGAACGTCGCGCCATCGTCGAACAGCGTGTCGAATTGCGACCCGTCGCGAGCGAAGCGGTCGTCTTCGTGGAAGATCTCGCCGAAGGTGCGCTGCACCGCCGTGATCTCACGTCCGATGGCGATGCGGCCACCGAGCGTGTCGCGTAGCCATGGCGCGGCCGTCAGGTGATCCGCGTGCACGTGGGTTTCAAGAATCCATGCCACGTGCAGGTCGTGACCGATCACGACATCGACGAGGGCCTGCGCGCTGCGGGTCGCGGTGCGCCCGCTGGCCGCGTCGAAATCGAGCACGCTGTCGATGATGGCGCAGGCCGTGCTGCTGGGATCCCGCACGAGGTGGCTGACCGTATAGGTGGCTTCGTCGAAGAACGACGTGACCACGGGGCGTCGCGCCGGATCGTCCAGCGCGGCCAGGCTGATCGCCTGGGCGGCGACCAGCGCGGCGTCATCGGGCGGCAAGGGCGTCATGGCGCGATTTTACGCCTGGCGGACGCGTTCGCCACGCGGCGTTTGGCCGCGCCGCCAACCCACTCGCACGGGCCGCTAAGCAGCCGCGATCGTTACGAGGCTTCGGCGGCGCTAATGGTGGCCATGGTGGCCGCGGCGCTGGTTTTCAGGCAGCGCGCGGCGTCCTCGGCGCATTGAGGGTGCCAGGCACGTCACGCCGTGTCGGTCACGTCGTCGAAGGTATGGCGGGCATGCCGGATCGCGTCGTGGTGGCGCTCCGCCCAGTGGACCAGGCCCGCCAGCGGCTCGAGGATGGTCTCGCCCAGGGCGGTCAGCCGGTAATCGACGCTTGGCGGCTTGGTGGGATACACCGTGCGTTCGATGAGGCCGTCGCGCTCCAGGTCGCGAAAGGTCTGCGTGAGCATCCGCTTGGAAATATCGGGAATCGCGCGCTGGGCGGCGCTGAAGCGGTGCGGTCCGCTGGACAGTAGGGTGAGGATCAACGTGGACCATTTGTCGCCGATGCGATCGAGCACGTCGCGCACGGGGCAGGCGGTGTCGAGCGACCACGGTAGTTCCCCGGGTGCTGACAAAGCAGACGCGGCGGTGGCGGTTACCTTTTGCTTACCCTGTCCCAAAATCCTGCCTCCTTACGGGCCGTGGTCTCCAAAAGTATCCTTGTCTTATTCACGAGCCACAAGGAGCCCGTCACCATGTCCGCTATCCCGAAACTGTTCGTTACCGCCGCCACGGGCCAACTCGGCCGCGGCGTGATCGGGGCGCTGCGTGAGCACGTGCCCGCCGCCGCCATCGTGGCGGGTGTCCGCGAAGCGTCGCTGGACACGCCGGCGGTCGCCGCCCTGCGCGAGCAGGGCATCGAGGTGCGCGTCGCCGATTACACCCAGCCGGCGACCCTGGCGAATGCCTTCGAGGGCATCGACCGGTTGCTGTTGATCTCGGGCAACGATATCGGGCACCGCGTCCCCCAACACCGCCATGTGATCGACGCGGCCAAGGCGGCCGGCGTGACGCTGCTGGCCTACACCAGCATCCTGCATGCAGACACTTCGCCGTTGTTCCTCGCCGAGGAACACCGCGACACGGAGCAGGCGCTGATCGCTTCCGGCGTGCCCTACGTGCTGCTTCGCAATGGCTGGTACACCGAAGTGTTCACGTGGCGCCTGCCCGCGGCGCTCGCGAGCGGCGTTCTGGCTGGCGCATCCGGCGAAGGTCGCACCTCGTCGGCCGCCCGTGCCGACTATGCCCGCGCCGCGGCGGTCGTGCTCGCCACCGAAGGCCACGCCGGGCAGGTTTACGAACTGGCAGGC
>CAJYHU010000302.1 GCA_913774655.1 uncultured Luteibacter sp.
GGCGACGCCGCCGCAGGCCTGCGTTGCCTGGCGGAAGCCGATGCCTCGTCCTACGCGGCCCTCGTCGACCGGCTCAACCGGCCTACGCCACGGGTGGCCGCGGGGCAGGCCTTGCGTGGCGTGGCCACCGCCTGCATCGACATCTCCGATGGCCTCGTGGCGGATCTGGGCCATATCTGCGCGGAGAGCGGCGTGGGCGCAGACATCGACGCGGCGATGCTGCCGCGCTCGGCGGCGATGCTGGCGCATTTCCACGACGCCGACGCGCTGCAGTTCGCTTTGGGCGGCGGCGACGATTACGAACTCTGCTTCACCGTGCCCGCCGACCGTGCCGGCGACGTGGCCGCCGACCTTGCCCGCCTGGGCTGTGGCGCGGCGCGTATCGGCCGCGTCGTCGAAGGCTCGGGCGTGCGCGTCACCGACACCTCGGGCGAATCGGTGATGCTGGCCCGCACCGGCTGGAACCACTTCGCCGCATGAGCACGAAGTATGTCCTCGACCCGGCCGATCGTCGCCGCCTGCTCGCATCCCCCGCGGGCTGGATCGCCTGCGGCTTCGGGTCGGGCCTGGTGCCCCGGGCCCAGGGCACGGCGGGATCGCTCGCGGCGCTCGTACCGTGGCTAGTGCTGCGCGACCTGCCATGGCCGGCGTGGATCGCGCTGATCGTGGCGTCGTTCGCCGTCGGTGTGTGGGCGTGCGACGTGGCGGGTCGGCGCATCGGCGTCGACGATCATCGCAGCCTGGTCTGGGATGAATTCGTCGGTCAGTGGATTGCGTTGCTGCCCGCGCTCTGGGCGCCCTGGTGGGCGGTGCCGCTGGGCTTCGTGCTCTTTCGCGTGTTCGACGTCGCCAAGCCGCCGCCGATCGGCTGGTTCGACCGGCGCGTGAAAGGCGGCCTGGGTGTCATGCTCGATGACGTGATCGCTGGCCTCATCGCCGCGGTCGTGCTCTGGATTGTCCTGTCGTTCGTCTGAGGAAATCGCCATGCAATATCGCCGACTCGGCGCCACCGGCCTGCAACTGTCCGCGCTGTCTTACGGCGCGTGGGTCACGTTTGGCCGGCAGGTGGGCCGTTCCGACGCCCGCGAGTTGATCGCGCTGGCCTACGACCATGGCGTGAATTTCTTCGATAACGCAGAGACGTACAACGCGGGCGAGGCCGAAACGCTGATGGGCGACGTCATCGCCGACCTGCGCCTGCCGCGCGATGCGTATTGCGTGTCGAGCAAGGTGTATTTCGGTGCGGTGACCGATCCGAAGCCGACGCAGAAAGGGCTTTCGCGCAAGCACGTGTTCGATGCCTGCCACCAGGCACTGCAACGTCTGCGCGTGGATTATCTCGATCTGTATTTCTGCCATCGTCCCGATCCGGACACGCCGGTGCTCGAAACCGTGTTCGCGATGGATACCCTGGTGCGGCAGGGCAAGGTGCTTTACTGGGGCACCAGCGAATGGCCGGCGGCGCTCATCGGTGAGGCGCATCGCGTGGCGAACCAGTACGGCCTGGTGCCGCCGTCGATGGAGCAACCGCAATACAACCTGCTGCACCGGGAGCGGGTCGAGCGCGATTACGCGCCGCTGTATGCCGCCCATGGCATGGGCACCACCGTCTGGTCGCCGCTGGCGTCGGGCCTGCTGACCGGCAAGTACAACGACGGCGTGCCGGACGATTCGCGCCTGGGCCACCCGGATTACGCGTGGTTGCGCGATGCCTTGCTGGCCGACGACGGCGCGGCGTTGAAGACCGTGCGTGCCCTGGCCCCGATCGCGCGGGATCTGGGCGTGCCGATGTCGAGGATGGCGTTGGCGTGGTGCCTGAAAAATCCGCACGTGTCGACGGTGATCCTCGGTGCGAGCAAGCAGGCCCAGTTGGAAGACAACCTCAAGGCCCTGGACGTCGTGGACCGGCTTGACGACACCGTGATGGCCAGGATCGCCGCGGCGCTCTGACGGCCACGGGGACTGCGCACGTCATCGCAGCCATGCCGGCTGGCGCCGGATCGGCGATGCGATCGCTCAGGGGCGCCTTCGGAGCTACACGTCCCCGTAAAGCGCCTGCAACGCAGCAATCGCCGCCAGCCCGGCGGTTTCCGTGCGCAGGATGCGGGGGCCCAGGCGCAGCCCGGTGAACCCGGCTGTCGCCAGCGCCGCGCGATCGCGCTCGCCGAAGCCGCCTTCGGGACCGATCGCCAGCACGGCGGAGGCGGTCAAGCCCAGCTCCGCCGGCCGCACCGTGCCCTCCGGCAACAGAGCCAGTCGCACCGGCGCCTCGGCGTCCAGCGCCCCTAACCACGCCGACAACGGCAGCGCGGCCTCGATGACCGGCAACCGCGCGCGCCCCGACTGCTCGCACGCACTCGCGGCGACCGCCCGCCAGTGCAGCAGGCGCTTCTCGGCGCGCGCGGCGTCGAGCTTCACTTCCGAGCGCTCGGTGATCAGCGGGACGATCCGCGTGATGCCCAGTTCGGTGGCCTTCTGCACGATGAGGTCCATCTTTTCGCCACGCGCCACGCCCTGGGCGAGCGTCAGCGACAGCGGCGACTCGTTGCGCACGACGCGGCCCTCGCCCAGCGTCGCGCGCACTTCGCGCTTGCCTACCGCGCTCAGCACGGCGTCGTATTCGATGCCGTCGTGCCCGGCGAACAGCACCACCGGCGCGCCCACCTCCAGGCGAAGGACACGGGCCAGGTGTTCGCCGGCCTGCGCGGGCAGGGCGATGTCGGCGCCGCTGGACAACGGCATGTCGGCATGGATTCGGATCGTACGCATGGAGGGATTCTCGTCGGGAGGATCAGGCGACGGCGGTCTCGATACCCGCGATGGCCGTGTCGACCATGAAGTCGATCTCCTGCGGGGTGATCACGTAAGGCGGCATGAAGTACACGATGTTGCCAAGCGGGCGCAGCAACGCGCCGTGCGCGAGGCCATGGCGATACACCCGCAGGCCGCGCCGGTCGGTGGCGGGAAACGGCGCGCGCGTGGCCTTGTCGGCGACCAGTTCCACGGCCGCGATCATGCCGGTCTGGCGCACGTCGCCGACGTGGGGATGGTCCGCCAGCGGCGCGATGCGCCGCGCGAGGTGCGCGGCGAGTTCGCGGTTGCGCTCCAGCACCGGATCGTCGCGGAAAATCTGCAACGTGGCGGTGGCGGCCCGGCAGGCCAGCGGATTGCCGGTGTAGCTGTGCGAATGCAGGAACGCCTTGCCCGCCGCGTATTCCGCGTAGAACGCCTGGTAGACGTCATCGGTGGTGACCACCGCGGACAACGGCAGGAACCCCCCGGTCAGGCCTTTGGACAGGCACATGAAGTCGGGCGATACACCGGCCTGTTCGCAGGCGAACAGCGTGCCCGTGCGGCCGAAACCGACAGCGATCTCGTCGGCGATGAAGTGCACGTGGAACTCGTCGCACAGTGCGCGCAGCCCGGTGAGGTAGGAGGCGTCGTACATGCGCATGCCACCGGCGCACTGCACCAGCGGCTCGACGATGACCGCGCAGGTCTCGTGCGCGTGTCGCTCGAGCAGCGCACGCATGTCGCCCAGGCGGCGGGTGGCGACCTCGCGCGGCGTCTCGCCGGGCTCGCCTTCGTAGGTGTCGGGCGAGGGTGCGAGTTCCGGGGTGAGCAGCAGGGGCGCGTAGGTGGTGCGATACAGCGCCACGTCGCTGACGGACAGCGCGCCGAGGGTTTCGCCGTGGTAGCTGCCGGTAAGCGCGATGAACCGTGTTTTCTCGCCATGGCCGCGGTTGAGCCAATAGTGGAAGCTCATCTTCAGCGCCACTTCGATGGCCGCCGAGCCGTTGTCGGCGAGAAACACCCGCTCGAGCCCGGGCGGGGTGATGCGCACGAGTTCTTCCGCCAGTTCGACCGCCGGCGGATGGGTGAACCCGGCGAAGATGACGTGCTCCAGGCGGTCGAGCTGGTCTTTCAGGGCCGCGCCGATCCGGGGCTCGGCATGACCGAAGAGGTTGGTCCACCACGAGCTGACGGCGTCGAGGTACCGCTTGCCGTCGGCACCGACCAACCATGCCCCTTCGCCACGCAGGACGGGTACCATCGGGAGGGTTTCGTGGTCGTGCATCTGGGTACACGGGTGCCAGAGCACGGAAAGATCGCGCGCTGCCAGCGCGTCGGGCCGCGGGGCGGCGAAAAGGGCGTCGTTCATCCGCCCATGATCGCCGCCAGGCGGCTCTCTCTCAAGTGAGGTGGCTGTTGAAGTGGTTCCGCCGGATCGTCATCGCGATCGCACTCCTGGCCCTCGGTGCCGGGCTGTTCTACGTGTTCCTGCCCGCGCGGGTGGTGGCGGCGCTCATCGAGCAGCGTGCCCATGGCCTCACGCTCGACGGGGTGTCCGGCACGGCCTGGGATGGCCACGCCGCCCGGGTGGTTTCGGCCGGCGGCCGTGACCTCGGCGCACTCGAATGGCGGCTCGGCCGCGACGCCATCCTGGGGCGCATCCACCTGGACATCCACCTGCAAGGCGCGGCAGGGCGCGTCGACGCCCACGTCGAGCGCACGCAGCCCGGGCTCACGCGCCTGAGCGGTGTCGCGTTCCGGCTCGACGCCGGCGCGCTGGCCGGGCCCGCGCTGCCACGCGAACTGGTACCCCAGGGCACGATCGAGGGCACGGTGCCCCGGGCCGACCTGCAGGACAACTGGCCGATGACGCTCGACGCCGACGCGCGCTGGCGTGATGCGGCGGTGCGCACGCCCGAGGGCGTCGTCGCCCTTGGCGGCATGGCTTTCAAGGCGAACAGTCGCGCCGGCGTGCTGCGGGCCGCCCTCAAGGACGACGGCGACGGTTCGTTGCGGGTGGACCTCGGCGTGGCCGGCTCGCCGCTGGGCTGGCGCATGGACGGCGTGCTGGCGCCGCGCATCGCCGATACCGCGCTCACCCATCTCATCGCCCGTTTCGGCCCCGTGGGGCGCGACGGCACTGTCGTTTTCCACCGCAAGGCGGGCCTCGCGCCCGCGGACACGCCATGACCGACCTCCTCGACAAGGCGCTCGCCGCCGCCCGCGATGCCGCCGGTGCGGCCGCCGAGATCATCCTCCACTACTGGCGCACCGGCACCGACGTCGACCTGAAGGGCGATGACACGCCGGTCACCGTCGCCGACCGCGAGGCGGAGCTGGCCATCCGCCGCATCCTCGCCGCCGCGCTACCCAAAGCGGGCATCTATGGCGAGGAATACGGCGCCGACGACACCTCGCGCGAGTGGTTGTGGCTGGTCGATCCGCTCGACGGCACGAAGAGCTTCGTGCGGCGCACGCCGTTCTTCTCGACCCAGATCGCCTTGATGCACAGGGGCGAGACGGTGCTCGGCGTCTCGTCGGCGCCGGTGTACGGCGAGCGCATGTGGGCGGTGCGTGGCCGCGGTGCGTTCCTGGACGGTAGCCCGGTGCGCGTGGCCCCCACCGCCCGCCTCGCCGACGCCGTACTGTCCACGGGCAACGTCAAGACGCTCACCAGCGACGCCCGCTGGGATGCCCTGGGCGGCCTCATCCGCGACAGCAACCGGATCCGCGGCTACGGCGACTTCTGCCACTACCACCTGCTGGCTCGCGGCGGCGTCGACCTGGTGATCGAATCCGACGTGGGTATCCTCGACGTCGCGGCGCTGGCGGTCATCGTCAGCGAAGCCGGCGGCGTGTTCACCGACCTCGACGGGCGCCCACCGGGCCTGGCGACCACCAGCGTGCTCGCCGGCGTGCCGGCCATCCACGACGCGGCGCTGGCGCGGC
>CAJYHU010000303.1 GCA_913774655.1 uncultured Luteibacter sp.
ATCTTCAACCCGGGCAAGAGCAACGACTTCCGCGTCGCGACCACCAACGGCTACGTGACCACGCGCATGAGCGACGCCGACTGGGGCTTCACCCAGGGGCCCAAGCGCAACTACTACGCGCTGGAGATGTTCCTGGAGCATCCCCTCGCCAATGGCCCGTGGGGCGGTCGGCTCGATTACGTGTTCTCGCGCAGCTACGGCAACTCGTCGGGCCTGCTCACGGCCAGCCGCGGCGACGACTCCGTCGGCGTCACCCAGGACTGGGACAACGCGTATGTGATGGAGAACGCGAACGGCCTGGCCAGCAACAACCACACGCACCAGATCAAGCTCAACGGCGTGTACCGGTTCTCGCCAGAGTGGATGGTGTCCGGCGTGGTACGCGTGGCCTCCGGCGCCCCGCGCTACTGCCTGGGCTTCTACGGACCGACACCGAACGATCCGGCCACCAACAACCCCGATGGTTACGGCAGCCTCTACCACTGGTGTAACGGCCAGCCCTCGCCACCCGGCAAGCAGGGCGACCTGCCGTGGACGCGCCAGGTGGACCTCAACCTCACCTACGCGCCGGCGTTCGCCGACCACCGGCTCTCGTTCAACCTCAGCGTCTTCAACGTCATCAACGAGCAGCGGCCGCTGGCGATTTACTCGCGCTACAACTCCAGCGCCACGCCGTCCCGATTGAACGACCTGTACGGCACCGCTACGGTACTCGAGCCGCCGCGCTACGTGCGATTCGGCGTGAACTACGATTTCTGAGGCCATCATGCCGTCGATCCAACGAGTGTCGTTCATGGCGCTGGCGGGGCTATCCCTCGCCAGTGTCGTTGCCTGGGCCGGGCCGGCCGCGCCGTTCCGCGAGGCGTACTCCACGGAACCCCGACTGACGCGACCGCCCGGGCCGTCGTGCGCGGTGCCGCTCTTCACCGACCATGCGTTCGGCGAGACCGGCGATCCCAAGGCCATGACGGCCACCCCACTGACTTTCGACTACCAGCCACCCAAGGCATGCGACGGCCCGTGGGCGAAAGTTGTGCTGGAAATGGATGTTTCGGTGCCCGCGGGCAAGCAGTACGACCGGACCGCGTCGATCTGGCTGGGCGGCACCGCGATCTACTTCGGCACCACCCAGGAGCCGAGCGCCGACGTGGGCGCCCGGTGGCACGTGGAGCGTGACCTGACCGATTACGCCGCACTTTTCCGTGGCGCCCGTCCGGGCCAGGCGATCGTCAACAACTGGCTCAGTGACCGCTACACCAGCGCCATCACCGCCAGCGCCCGGCTCGTGTTCTATCCCGCGGGTGCCGTGGCACCCGCCGTGGCACCCGCGGATGCCGTGTATCCGCTCAGCGACGATCCGCGCGGCGCCGCCACCGTCGTGCAGGACGGCGCGCAGCGACTGCATGGCTCGCTAACCCTGCCGCGCAACGTGACCCGCGCCTATCTCGACGTGATCGCCCAAAGCCAGTGCAACGACGAGCCCTGGTACACCTGCATCGACGACGCCGACGTGACGCGCACGCAGCATTTCGCGCTGGAATCGCCTTACGACGGCGCCCCGTTACAAGAGTGTGGCGGCGGCAACCTGCGGCAGGTGCTGGTCGCCATCGACGGCCAGTCGGCCGGGCTCGCGCCGGTCTATCCCTGGACCTACACCGGAGGCGTCGACCCGAACCTTTGGCGTCCGATCCCCGACATCCAGACCCTCAACTTCACACCCTACCGCGTCGACCTGACACCCTTCGCCGGCGTGCTCGACGACGGGCGTCCGCACGACGTCTCGGTGCGCGTGCTCGGCGCAAACCGCTTCTTCAACCTCGCGGCCAGCCTGCTCATCTACCAGGACCACGACGCGCGAGTCGTCACCGGCAAGGTACTCGCCAATAGCCTCGCGACCCAGACCGACCTGGGCACGCCGCGTGTGGACAGTGCACTGCGTGAGACGCGAGACCATCGCGTCGAGGGCCACGTCGACACCACACGTCACGACCACTATCGCATCCTCGGCGAGATCACGACGTCGCGCGGCACGATCCGCAGCGAGGTCAGCCAGACGGCGTCATTCGCAAACCGCCAGACCTTTACGCGGCCCGACGCGCCGACATGGCACCAGCTCATCGATCAATCCACTCAGGTGGACGACACCACCACGACGCACGTGGGCGATGGCCCTGAAACGCGACAGCGGCGAACGTTGACGTACCCCCTGCGACTCGATGTCATCAAACACGTGGCTGACGACGGCAGCTTCCGTGGCGAGATCGACATGTCGCAGGGTCTGGTGTCCGTTCGGCAGCGACAGCGTGACGGTCACGACGTCTTTGACAGCCATCTCGACATCGCCATGCACAGTCACGACGAAGCCGACTTTAACCGCATGGGGAGCGCCATCACCCATCCGCGTGATCAGCATGCGGTGCAGACGTTGTCGTTCAAGGATTCGCTGGGGAGTTGCCTCGGCACGCGTATCGAATCAAATGCGGGCGCAGACGCCACAGTCACGACGGGCACCGGCTGTCCCGCATCGACAAACCGGCTTGACGGGCGCTCTCAACCCTATCCCTGAGCCAGATCGAGATGCCGTGGTTTACGTCATGTCCCGCCTCTGTCGGCGACGAATCGCGGGAACAGAGCCTAGCCGCCCATCCTACGGAACGAGCGATGCCAGATCCCCATCGACGCGCACGCTCCTCCTTCCTTGAGGCACATCGGGGTGCAACGTCGGTGTAGCCATCGCTAATCCGGTTCGGTATCGACAATGCGGCCTACACTACTTGGCAGGGCTTGTCGGTTCCCGCGAAGCCGTGGCTAGCGCACCCGGAATCGCTAGATCATTTTGTAGGGTTTTACCTACAACGAAGTCAGCGGTCTCCTACATACCGAACGTGGTAGTCGGGGCATGATTCATCCGCCAAACGGCTTAACCGGGTGCGTCGTGAACCGCACCATGCCAAGGGGACCACCATGAAAAAGACGTTGCTTTCGGCCTTCCTGGCCATGGCCTTCGTTTCGGCGAGCTATGCAGGCGAGCTGACATCCACCTATAGTGAGTTGGCAAGCGACACCGTCGTCGGTCCCGCCGACACCGCGGTTATCACCACATCGGTGTCGCTTGCGGCCAATAGCTGGGTTTACATCCAGTCTGACGGACGATACATACCGAGCGCAGCGGCTATCGCGACGGCTCGTATCTTTGTCGATGGGGCACCGGTGGGAAACGCCAGCGTGACCGACTGGTCGGTGTCCCGGAGTACGCAGCAGCATAGCTACAACGCGATTGCTGCCGTCTTTCTCTCCGCCGGCAGTCATACGGTTCAGTTACATGCGGCCTCCCAGAATAGCCAATCCTTCACCATGGGGGCGCAGAGCAACCTGAGCGTGTTGGTGAATCCGGCGTCGTCTGTATCCACTGCCATGAGAGGCACGGATTCGGCGACCATCTCGCCGAACGTCAGTGGCCTGAGCACCACGTCGGTGTTGCCCACGGTTGCCCATGTGAATATCGCTGTGGGTGGAAGCAGCGGTCAACCGACCGTGCTGTTGTCATCCGCACGGATCTATCGCTTCGGCAATGCGGGCGACCCGTTGACGACCATCACGCTCGACGGAAACTCGCTGCCCAACAACCAGGCCAGCTGGTCCG
>CAJYHU010000304.1 GCA_913774655.1 uncultured Luteibacter sp.
GTGACGGCGACCCTGGTGCTGACGCTCGCGCCGGGACAGGAACGACGCATGACGCTCGGCGCGACCGCCGTGCGGGCCGCGGACGGCTGGCAGTTGCGTTCGGCGCAGTACACGCCGGTGCCACCTCGGCCGGCACCGGCGCACTGAGCCTTCAGAGCGTGAAATCGGCCGCGATCGGGAAGTGGTCCGATGGGTAGTGGCCGTTCGTCGAGGTGGTGATGGTGCGCTGCCACGTCGGCGCCACGCCGCGGTAGAGGATCCAGTCGATGCGCTTGACGGGTTGGCCCGTGAACGCGTGGAAGGTGCCGTCCGGGCCGTCGTGCGTCGGTGCGGTGAGGCGGGCGTCTTTGAGGCCCTCGGTGAGCAGGGCATGCGCCTGGCTGTCCGGGCCGGTGTTGAAATCGCCGGTGAGGATCACCGGCACGCCGGCCGGCAGCTTGGCGATCCACCCGGCGATTTCGCGCGCGCTGCGCGTGCGGGCGTCTTCGTCCTGGTCGCGGTAGGGAAAGTGCGTATCGAGCAGATAGAACCGCTTGTGGTCGGCGATGCGCTCGAACAGCGCCCAGTTGACCATGCGCGGCATAACGTTGCCCCAGGTGATGCTGCCGACCTTGTCGGGCGTGTCTGATAGCCAGAAGTCGCCCTGTTCGATGATCTTGAGGCGGTCTTTCTTGTAGAAGATGCCCATGTGTTCGTCGTCGTGGCCGCCGTGGCGGTCGCGGCCGAACCACGTATAGGCGGGCAGGCGGGCCACGGTATCGTCGCCCTGCGCCTTGTTCAGTTCCTGTGTGCCGATGACGTCGGGATCGACCTGGCGGATGGTGTCGGCGAACAGATCGCGCCGCTTCGCCCAACCGTCGGCGCCGTCGTCGGCTTTCATCGTGCGTACGTTGAACGACATGACCTTGAGATCGGCCCCCACGGCGGGCAGGGCGAGGGCGGCGAAGGCGGCGACCGCGAGGGTTCGGAATCGGATCATCGTTGGCTTCCGGCAGGGGCGAATTGCCCCACTATAAGGCGTCTGCCTGCCCCGGCGTGACAGAATAGGCGGGTTTTCACGTGACCGCGGAGTGTTCATGAGCGATCCCGCCGATGGCGTCTCTCGCACCAACGGCCGCCGCGTCGCCCTGGCGATCGTGGCGGTGGCCTTCCTCGCGTCGTTGACGACGCTGCTGCTCGCGCTGGGCGCGTCCCGTCGTGCGAACGAACGCGATGCGGCCGGCATGGCCGCCGATTCGGCCGAGCTGCACAGCCTGGTGTCACGGTGGATGACGCAGCGCGACGCGGTGATCGCGGTGCCGGCGACCGATCGCGACGAGGCCCTGAAGACGCTCGGCGCTCGCGCGGCCCCGCTTGCGACCTGGACGCCGCGCACGCCGTGCGGGGCTCAGGCGCGCGATCAGCTGGTCGCTTCACTGCGCGCCGACAACGTGCGCCTTCAGCGGGGCGACGCACCGCACGACGACCCTTCCGCGATGCTGGATGCCTCGCTGAAAGCCTGCGAAGCCAACCGAGGCCGCGACGTCAACATCTAGGCGACGCCGATCTATCCCCACCCGATGTGGACAGTCGCTGCATAAGCCTGTGGATAACATCCCCGCGGCGTTCACTGCCAACGGCTTGCCTTAGCCTGGTCAAAGAGTGACCAGGCCGACGCGTTCGCTCAGCTGATGCCCGTGGGACCGTCGAGTACGTTGCGCACCTTGCGCAACAGGTCCATGCGGGCGTAGGGCTTGTTGATCACGTCGAAGGCGACGCCGCCATCGTCGGTGCGTTCGATCGAACTGGAGGCATAGCCCGTGGTGAGCAGCACCTTCAGGCTGGGCAGGATCGATCGGGCGCGTCGCGCCAGGGCGACGCCATTGAGCTTGCCCGGCATCACCACGTCGGTGAACAGCAGGGCGAATTCCTTGTCGCGCTCGAGAAGGTGCAGTGCTTCCTGGGCGTCGGTGAGCGACACCACGCTGTAGCCGTGGCCCTCCAGGATCGCGTGCGCCAGCTCGGCGAGATCGGCGCGGTCGTCGACGACGAGGATGCGCTCGTGGCCCGTCCGATCGGTGGAGCGATCGATGCGCGGCACGCGGCTGCCTTCGCGGTGATCGACGCCGTCGCCGGTGGCCGGGAAGTAAAGCGTCAGCGTGGTGCCTTCGCCCTCCACGGAATCGATGGCCACCGCGCCGCCCGACTGGCGGGCGAAGCCGTAGACCATGGAAAGCCCCAGGCCCGTGCCCTTGCCCTCTTCCTTGGTGGTGAAGAAGGGGTCCATCACATGGGCGAGCACGTCCGGCGTCATGCCCATGCCGCTGTCGATCACGTCGATGGCGATGAACTCGTCGCCGCGCGTGGCGAGGTCGCCGTTGTTGGCGACTTCCAGCGGCGTGGCGTTACGCGTGCGCACCACCAGGGACTTCTTCGCCGCCCCCTGCATGGCGTCGCGCGCGTTGATGGCAACGTTAAGCAGCGCGACCTCGGTCTGCGTCGGATCCAGGCGCGCGTTGCGCACGTCCGGCGACAGTTCCAGTTCGAGCGACACCTCGGGGCCGAGTGCCCGCGCGAGCATGTCCTGGAGGTTGGACACCACGTGATTCGGATTCAGCACGCGACCCTGAAGGGTCTGCTTGCGGGCGAAGGCGAGCAGTTGCGAGGTGAGCGTGGAGGCCCGGCGGATAGCACCGCGCGCACTGCCCACGAAATTGAGCAGGCGCGGTACGTCGGGCTCGGGGCGCGACAGGCCCGCCTCGATCGCCTCGACGTAGCCCACCATGACCTGCAACAGGTTGTTGAAGTCGTGCGCGATGCCGCCGGTGAGCTGCCCGAGTGCTTCCATCTTCTGGGCCTGGCGCAAGGCGTCCTCGGCGTCACGCCGCCGGCTGACGTCGAGCTGGGAGGCGAAGAAATAGATCACCTGGCCGCTCTTGTCGTACACCGGCGAGATGAAGAGCGCGTTCCAGAACGTGGAGCCGTCCTTCTTGTAGTTCAGGATCTCCGTGGAGATCTCGCGCTTGGCTGCCACGGCCTCGCGAACGGCGGCGATGGTCACGCGATCGGTCGCCGGGCCCTGCAGCAGGCGGCAGTTGTGGCCGATCAGCTCCTCTTGCGAGTAGCCCGTCATGCGCA
>CAJYHU010000305.1:2500-7742 GCA_913774655.1 uncultured Luteibacter sp.
GCCGAGCTTGAGGCGCGCCTCGAGGTCGTCCTTCTTGATGATCTCGTCGGCGCCACGCGCGATGAGCGCCAGGGCCTGGTCCAGCTCGTTCATGTTTTCTCTCTATACAAAGGGCGGTCGGGCACCCTCGCCACTCATGTGAAGGGCCCGTGGGGTTAATTGTGCGTTAACCGCAAGATCTCTTGCAAAGCCTTGATGGAAAAGGCGTTGACGGACTTTGCACGGGACCGTTATGGTACGCGACAACCTCGGGGCGAGTGGATACACGAAAGACGATGGGTGATGTAAAACGGGCAGCGCACAGCGCACGCAAGCAGGCCATCCGCCGCAAGGCCCAGCGGCGCCACGCGCACTTCTACGATAGCCGGGCGCATTGGTCGTTCAGTCGCAACGCCTCGTCCGAGCCGCTGAGCTGGTCGCGCGAACGCTGGATCCTCGCCGGCACGGCGTTCCTGCTCGTCATCCTTTCGGCGCTGGTGATTCCCGCCTGGGCCGGCGCGATGAAATCGCCCAAGATCACCGAGCCGCTCACGCAACACTCCGTCGTGCCGCTCGCACTGCCCAAGCTCGACCCCGCCAGCATCAAGCCGCTTGCCCCGGTGGAAGAATGGCAGACCGTGCAGGTGCAGCCCGGCCAGACGCTCGCGGATATCTTCCTCGCCCAGGGCCTGTCCATGACCGACCTGCAGCACGTCATCGACGGCGCGGGCGGTACGAAGGTGTTCCACCAGATCAAGCCGGGCCAGGAGTTCCAGTTCCTCGTCGGCGGCGACCACCTACTCAAGGGCGTGCGCTTCGACCAGGACGAATCCACCATAGCCACCCTGCGCCTGGACGGCGCGTCGCCCCAGCTCACCACCCAGGTGCGCGACGTGCAGCGTCGCGAGCACCTCGCCCACGGCGTGATCGACAGCTCGCTGTTCGGCGCCGGCTCCAAGGCGGGCATGAGCACGGCGATGGTCCTCAAGCTCGCCGAGGTGTTCAAGTACGACATCGACTTCGTGCAGGACCTGCGCGTCGGCGACAGCTTCACCGTCATCTACGACGACGTCTACAGCGACGGCGCGTTCCTGCGCGAAGGCGACATCGTCGCCGCGGAATTCGTCAACCAGGGCAAGCGCTACACCGCCTATCGCTTCAAGAACAGCGACGGCAAGATCGGCTACTTCAGCGAGGAGGGCCGTCCGCTGGCGGGCTCGTTCCTGCGTATTCCGGTCGATTTCACCCGCATCTCGTCCCAGTTCAGCGCGGGCCGAATGCATCCGATCCTCGGCAAGATGCGCGCGCACAAGGGCGTGGATTACGCCGCACCCACCGGCACGCCGATCCACGCGGCCGGCGACGGCGTGGTGAAGTTCCGCGGCTGGATGAACGGCTACGGCAACTTCGTGGTGATCCAGCACAACGCCACCATCAGCACGGCCTACGGCCACATGTCACGCTTCGCCAACCTGCGCGTCGGCCAGCACGTGAGTCAGGGCAGCACCATCGGCTACGTCGGCATGACCGGCCTGGCCACCGGTCCTCACCTGCACTACGAATTCCGCGTCAACAACGTGCAGCGCGACCCGCAGACGGTCACCCTGCCCAAGCCGGAACCGTTACCGGCGGCGCAGATGGCGAAGTTCAAGAAAGAGGTGGTCGCGCCCCAGCTGGCCCGGCTCAACCGCATCGACAGCAACGTCAAGCTCGCCAAGGCCGACACCGCGAAAAGCGACGACTGAGCCATGGCCTCCATGGACGGCCTCTACGTCGGCCTCATCTCCGGCACCAGCGCCGACGGCATCGACGCCGCGCTGGTCCGCTTCGAACAGCAAAGGCCCGCGCTCGTCGCGGGCCTCGTGCATCCATGGGATGACGCCCTGCGCCGGCGCATTCTCGCGGTGGCCCAGGACGAGCAACGCCTCGACCTCGACGACTACGGCCGCCTGGACGTCGCCATTGGCCGCGCCTTCGCGGACGCGGCCACCGCGGTGCTCGCGGAGGCCGGCGTCGACGCGGCGGCGGTGACAGCCATCGGCTCGCACGGCCAGACCCTCCGGCATCGTCCCGACGGCGACCTTCCTTTTACCCTCCAGATCGGCGACCCGTCGGTGATCGCCGAGCGCACCGGCATCGCGACGGTCGCCGACTTCCGCCGGCCCGACGTCGCGGCCGGCGGCCAGGGCGCGCCGCTGGTGCCGGCGTTTCACGCCACCGTGCTACGCCCCGACGAGGGCGCGCGCGTGGTGCTTAACCTGGGCGGCATCGCCAACGTCACCCGGCTCACGCCGGACGGCAGCGTCACGGGGTTCGATACCGGGCCGGCCAACGGCCTGATGGACGCGTGGTGCCTGCGTCACAGAGGCGAGGCCTTCGACCGCGATGGCCGGTTCGCGGCATCGGGAGCGGTCGATCCCGACCTGCTCGCCGAACTCCTCGACGACGCTTACTTCATGCTGCCGCCCCCGAAGAGCACCGGCCGGGAGCATTTCCACCTGGCCTGGCTCGAACGCCATCCGCGCGTCGCCGACCTGGCGCCGGCCGATGTGCAGGCCACGCTGCTGGCCCTGAGCGCCGTGTCCATCGGCGATGCCATCGCGCGGCACGCGGGGGATGCGCGCGACGTCATCGCGTGCGGCGGCGGCGTACACAACGCCGCACTGATGAAAGCCATCGCCGCGCGCCTCGAACGCCGTCCGCTGCATTCGAGCGCGAGGTTCGGCATCGATCCGGATTTCATGGAAGCGATGGGTTTCGCCTGGTTGGCCTATCGCCGGCTTCGCGGCGAGCCTGGCAACCTGCCGACGGTGACGGGCGCCCGGGGACCGCGCCTGCTCGGCGCCGTCTACGCCGCGCCCTAGAGCGCGTCTTCGGCCGTGGTGTCGCGACGCGATGCCGCGGCGAGTGAGCCGGGCGAAGCCTGCGCCAGCGCCGCCAGGGCCTCCTGGAATGCCGCTTGTTCGCTTGCGTCCCAGGCACCGGTCAGGTGGGCGATGTCGCCCGGTTCGATCAGCATCTCGCTGAACGCGTCGCCCGGCCCCAGGCCCAGTCCATGCCGCAGCGCGTGCAGGATCACCTCGTTGATCGACCAACGCCGTTCGCGAGCGAGGCTTTTGATCCGCTCGGCCATCTGATCGTCGATGTGTCGTACCACGATATCCGGCACGGCGTATCCTCCTTCGCGCATGCCCCCTGTGGCGCCGATCTTACACACATTCGGCCGACGGCAGACGGCGTCCCTGGCGGTCAGTCGGCCGGCGCGCCGCCAGGTGGGTCGGCATGGCGACGCCATAGCCAGGCGAACAGGATCATTGCCGGCAGCAACGACACCACGGTGATGACGAAGAACGCGGCATAGCCGAGCGACATCACGATCGCCCCGGCGAAGAAGCCCAGTCCCTTGCCCGGCAGGTTCACCAGCGAACTGAGCAGGGAATACTGCGTGGCGGTGTGCTTCGTGTTGACCAACGACGACAGGAACGCGATGGTGGGCGGACCAAGCACGCCCAGGGTGAAGTTTTCGCCCGAGATCACCAACGTGAGCACCACGATGTCGCCCGGGTGCCGGAGCAGGAACAGGTAGAGCAGGTTGCTCACGCCCGCCACCACGATGGCCAGGCCCAGCGTTCGCCACATGCCCCACCGGGCCACCATCGCGCCGCCGACGAAGACGCCGAGGATACCCACCCACACGCCCCAGATCTTGGTGACGGCCGCGATCTGGGTCTTGTCGAAGCCCATGTCGCGGTAGAACGGCCCCATCACTCCACCGATGGTTGCCTGCTCGGGGATCTTGAACAGCAAGATGAAAGCCAGCGTCGCCAGGGCAAGCGCCCAACCGTAGCGGCCGAAGAAGTCGGTGAACGGCTCGATGACGCTCTCGCGCATCGCGTCCTCCCAATGATCCGCGATGTCACGGACCACCTCGGGCTCCCGGGCGAGAAACGTCGTGGCGATCGGCACGACCATCGTCACGGCCATGACCAGGTAGACGGTTGGCCACGGCATGTGGTCGGCCATAATCAACGCCAGCGCCCCGCTGACGATCAGGGCGATGCGATAGCCGAGCGCGTAGGTCGCCACCAGGGCGCCCTGCGCTTCCACCGGTGCGATCTCGATGCGGTAGGCATCCACCGCGATGTCCTGCGTGGCCCCGAAAAACGCCACCACCAGCGTCGCGCCGATGAAGGCCGGCAGACGTGACGGCGACAGCGCCGCCATGGTCAGAAGACCGCCGGTGACCCATAACTGGGAAAACAGCAGCCAGCCGCGCCGCAGGCCGAGCCGGCGGAACAGCGGCAACTCCCAGTGGTCGAGCAGCGGCGCCCAGAGGAATTTCAGCGCGTAGCTCATACCCGCGCTGGCAATCATCGTGATGCTCTTCAGCTCGATGCCGTTGTCCTTGAGCCAGTACGACAACGTGCCGGCCACCAGGAGGAACGGCAGCCCCGACGAAAACCCGAGGAAGGCCATCGTCCACGCGGCCGGCTGGGTGAAGGCCCGCCAGATGGAGGGCTTCGCCGGCGGCGGGGCATCAGTCGGCATAGTCGACCGTGAAGGGGGCATGGTCGGAGAACCGCTCGTCGCGGTAGATCGAGCAGTCGCGCAGCCGCTCGCGCAGGCCTGGGGTCACGATCTGGTAGTCGATGCGCCACCCCACGTTATTGGCGCGCGCCTGCCCGCGATTGGACCACCACGTGTACTCCACGGCGTCGGGCTTGAGGGCGCGGAAGCTGTCGACCCAACCGATCTCCTTGAACAGCAGGTCGAGCCAGGCCCGCTCCTCGGGCAGGCAGCCGGAGTTCTTCTGGTTGGAGGTCCAGTTCTTGATGTCGTTTTTCGTGTGGACGATGTTCCAGTCGCCGCAAAGGACGTATTCGCGGCCACTGGCAGCCCACTCACGCAGGATCGGGGTCAGCCATTCCATGACGCGAAACTTGTACTGCTGCCGCTCGTCGCCCGACGAGCCGGAGGGGATGTAGAACGATACGACGCTCAGGTTGCCGTAGCGCGCTTCGATGTAGCGCCCCTCGCAGTCGAAATCCTCGCGACCCAGCGAGGTGCGGACCTCGTCCGGTTCGCGCTTGGAATAGATCGCCACGCCGCTGTAGCCCTTCTTGCTTCGGGCGTCGTGATAGAAGCAGTGGTGGCCGTCGGGACGGAACATCGGATCGCTCAGCTGCGACTCCTGCGCCTTGGTTTCCTGCAGGCAGACCACGTCGGCATCCTGCAGGCGGAGCCAGTCGAACACCCCCTTGGT
>CAJYHU010000306.1 GCA_913774655.1 uncultured Luteibacter sp.
CTTGTGTTCGGCATCGGTGGAGATGCCCGCCGTGGCCACCTGGGGACCGAACGGCACGCCGCCGACGACGCTCACCGCGGTGACGCCGGGAACGGCGCGCAGCGCCGACACGATGCGCCCGTTGAGGTCGCTCGCACGCGCGTCGTCGAAGCCGTCGACGCCCAGCAGCGCAAGCGACGATTCGTCCACGCCGCTGACGACCTGCATCGCCGCAAACCGATGGGCGATGAGAAAACAGGCATTGCACAGCACGGCGCAGGCGAGGGCGATTTCAAGCGTGATGAGCGCGGCGGCGATGCGATGCTTGCGCAGGGCGGCCAGGATCGGGCGGATAGGCATGGTCATCCCAGCGTCTTCAGTTGGAGGGCGGGCGGCACGCGGCTGGCGCGCAGGGCGGGGAAACATCCTGCGAGCAGGCTGCTGAGGATGGCCAGGAGAAACGTCACGGCGAACATCGCGACATCGATGTGGGCCATGTCGGCATACGCGACCGGTTGTTGCCGCACCAGCCACAAGCCCGCGAGCGTGAGCAGCCAGCCACCGAAGCCGCCGAACGCGCCGATGACGCCGGCTTCCACGAAGCACTGGACGAAGATCGCCTGCCGCGTGGCGCCGAGCGCGCGTCGCACGCCGATCTCGCCGCTGCGGCGCAGGAAGTTGGCCAGCAACAGGCCGGTCGCGTTGAACAGGCAGATCGCGAGAAAAGCGAAGGCCAGGTTCGTCTGCAACTGCACGTCGCTGGGCACCACCCCGTTGTAGTCAAGCCAGGCCATCAGGCTGCGCAGGCGCGTGCCTTCGGCGACCTCGTAGCGCCCCAACGCTTTTTGCTGGGCGGCGTAGCCGGCGAGGAAGTCGCGATAGGCGGCGACCCGGGCGGGCGTGTCCAGTTGCACCCACAACTTTACCCAGACGCAGGGAGCCTCCTGGAGGTGGCCGGGCACCGGTGCGAGGGCCCAGCAATCGAATTGCTGGAAGTGCCCGTCGTTGATCTGCAGGCCCGTGGACAGGGGCGTCATGACGTCCTGCACCTTGCCGTAGAAGTCCGCCGTGTCGCCATGCGCGAACCGCCCGGCGGCGACGTCGTAAAACAAGGGCGACGGTCGCCACGTGTCGAGGACGCCAACGATGCGTACCGACGTGTCGCGTAGCCGGACCGTCCGGCCCACGCTGTTGGCGCCTCCGAAAAGGCGCCGGTTGGTGTCGAAGGAAATCACGGCCACATGCGCCTGTTTCGCGTCGTCGTCCGCGCTCCAGCCCGACCCGTAGAGAAACGGTACGTCGAACATCGGGAAGAAGTCGGCGGTGGTGGACAGCATCTGGCCCATCAGCGGCGGGGTCCGGGCGTCCGGCGCGGTCACGCGAAGCTGGCTATCCACGATCAGTGTCTGGCGGTCGGCGCGACCCGCGCGCCACAGATCCATGGCCGAGCGGTAATCCATCACGTCAGGCGGCTCGTCGCCGCCCTCATACCCTTTGGGTGTTGGATTGACCTGGGGATAGAACAGGCGCGCGCTGCGGCCCGGCAGCGGATCGCGTGCGAGCAGGTGCATGACCGTCAGCGTGGTCATGCTGGCGCCGATGCCCACGGCGATCGCCAGGACCATCAGTGCCGATAGCGTGCCGTTGCGGCGTATGTTTCGCAGCGCCATGTCGAAGTAGTAAGCCAGCATGGGTTCCCTTGTCGTGCCGTCGTCCCGGATCGTTCGGGGGACGCGATGCAAAGGACGGGCCAGCGGCGACGTGCGCGGTGGAGGCGCCGGCGGATCGCTCCGCGATGTCGTTGCGAGTGTCCGCGGTCACGAAGGGCGGACACGGTCGGACAATAAAAAGCGTCTTCGCGGACGTGCGGGGATGTCGCATGGATGCAGGCCTTGCCGCCGCCGCGGACGGTGAGGCACGAGCCTTCCGTGTCGAACGAGGCGGACTGCCCGAGCAGCGAGGGTGTATACCAAGGTCTCCCTGCGGCACCGCCCAAGTGCAACGCGCTCTGGCGCTACAAGGTCGCAACAACTCCCATGGGATCGAACCATCCATCGGGCCATAGGGTCGATTGCTGGAATAGGCCCCCGGACTTCCTTGAAGAACCCATAAAAAAGCCCGCAGAGGGGAGCTGCGGGCTTCACTGCATTCCATCGGGTGCCAAGGCCATTGAGCAGGGGAACTCGGGCGTTGGCGGTGGGAAAGTCGCCTCACGACGACCTGGGAGCAAGACTAGCCCCCCGGCGATTAATGTCACCTGTATCTGGACCCGCAAAATGCTTCGATCCGGGCACGGCCTGCGTGAGGTGGCTGGAGGCACGGCTGTCACCGTTTCGTCACCCTTGAATCGGCGACGCTTGAACGTGCTCTTAACCCCATGGCCCGAACCGATGCCCGACCGCGACTGCTATTCCATCGACATTGACGCTGAATTAATGGTCGGAGGGCGTTACGAAGCCCACCTGGTGATCAGTCGGTCCGATGGCGAAGTCATCGTGCGTCATCGGCTGAACCGGCGTTTCGATACGTATAGCGAGGCACTGATGGCTGCCTACGAGCGCGGCCGCCACACGGTGGATTCGATGCGCGACGATCGGCTTGAAGCGCGGATCGAAGTCGTGCCGTTCTCCGCGCCGGCCGCGGCGCTGGCCTGAGCGGCCGATCCCGCTACTCGAACGCCCGATCGATCGCTCGCGAGAGCTGGTCCAGCGCTCGGACGTAGCCTGCCGACGGCGAGGCGCCTTCGGCGCCCAGCTGGGTCACCAACGCGGCGGCAGCGGCATGGACCGCGGGCATGCCATAGTGCTCCGCCTTGGTCGACGCGGCCTGCGCATGCAGTCGGGCTTCACGCCAGTCCTGCTGCAGCAGGGTGCGACTGATCGCCACCGCCTCACGGAGCAGGTCTGCGAGATCGAGCTCACGGGCGACGTTTTCGTGCTCCCACGCGCCCGCCCCGATGGCCCGCGATGACCTCACCGGGGCGTCCGGCCACGGACCGTCGCCAGGCGTGCCGGGCGCGAGTTTGGCGAGGGTTCCCATCGTGTCCTGGTCTCCATGAAGGGCTCGCCCCATGCAAGCCGTCCTCGGCAGCAGAGTCGCCGTCGACGATGGAGGGTTTGGGGCATCCGCCGCGACGAAAACGTGATGACGCCGCATCACGCCACGCGGGTCCGCCGTAGCGCGGCCCGGAGCCACCGCGCGCTGTCGTGGCGTGGATCACCGGTCATGGCGACGGCTGCCGCCACTGCCGTTTATGCGGTAGGTCGCCGATCTCCCGTGCTGGCGATGGCGTCCCAGGCGCTATGTGCCCTGTGTCTCGCGATCGGCGCGGCGCTGCTCCATCCCGTCGTACAGCACCGGCAGCAAGATGAGGGTGAGCAGTGTCGACGTGATCAGGCCACCGACCACGACGGTGGCCAGGGGACGCTGGGTTTCCGCGCCCACACCGCTCGACACCAGCATCGGCACGAGGCCGAGGATGGCGACGCTGGCCGTCATCAGCACCGGGCGCAGACGCAAGGCGGTGCCTCGGATGACCGCATCCCGCACACCCAGGCCCGAGCGCCGTTGCGCGTTGAGAAAGCTGACCAGCACGATGCCGTTGAGCATGGCCACGCCGAACACTGCAATGAAGCCGATGGCGGAGGGCACGGACAGGTACTGGCCCGTCACGAACAGGCCGACGATGCCGCCTATGGTCGCGAACGGCACGTTGGCGAGGATCAAGCCGGCATGGCGTACCGAATGGAACGCGGTGTAGAGCAGGATAAAGATGAAAAAGATCGTGGCAGGGACGATGATCGACAGGCGCGTGAGCGCGCGCTGCTGGTTCTCGAACGCGCCTCCCCATTCCGTGTAGTAACCGGCAGGCATCTGGACCGATCTGGACAGCGCCGCATTGGCGTCCCGCACGAACCCGTCGATGTCGCGGCCACGCACGTCCATCTGGATGACGGCGTAACGCTGCAGCTGCTCACGACGAATGAACGAGTAACCTTCCGCCGTGGAGATTCTTGCGACCTGTTTCAGCTGCACAAGGGCACCGGAGGGCGTGCCGAGAGGAAGGCGCGCGACCTCCTGGATCGATGCCTTGCTGGCGTCATCCAGGCGGACGGTCATGTCGAACCGCTTCACGCCATCGAGCACCGTACCGACCGGTTCGCCGCCGATGCCGTTGCGCACGACCGTAAGAACGTCGTTGGCGTTCAGGCCGTAGCGGGCCAACGCCTCGCGATCGACCTCGATGCGGATCTGCGGTTTGCCGATATTCGCTTCCAGCGCCAGGTCGGCGACGCCCGGCACGTTGGCGAGCGTGTCCTTGATTCTGGCGCTCAGGCGGTCGAGTTCATTCAGGTCGTTGCCGTACAGCTTCAGCGCGAGCGTGGCCCGCACGCCTGAGACCAGTTCCTCGATGCGCATCTGGATGGGCTGCGTGTCGCTGACGACGGCGGTGGGCAGGAGGCCGCTGAGCTCACGCTGCATCGCGTCCTGGATGGACGCCAGCGTCTCGCCCTTGCGCCACCGCTCTTTCGGCTTCAGCGGGGTATACACCTCCATGTAGTTCACGTCCGCCGTCTCGCCTTTCTCCGCGCGACCGATCATCGCCAGCGTGGTCTCAACCTCGGGGAACGTCGCCTGGATGCGGTCGGCGATCCGCCGGGAAACGTCGATCGATTCGTCGAGCGACGCGGAGGGTATGGATGTGATGCGCCACATGATGGCGCCCTCGCGCAGGTTCGGCATGAACTCCTTTCCCAGGAACGGGAACAGGGCCAGCGAACCGACCAGCGCTGCGGCCGCGATCGCGGCCACGGCCTTGCGATGGCCGAGCGACCATGTCAGGACGCGTGCGTAGCCGCGCTTGAGGTAGGCCGCCCGACGCGTGTCCTTCTCTGGCCTGGGCTTCAGGACCAGGGCTGCCAACACCGGTATGAG
>CAJYHU010000307.1 GCA_913774655.1 uncultured Luteibacter sp.
CGGTCAGTAGCGAAGCGGAGGCGGGACGCCTGCGCGACAAGCTGCGCGGCGCCGGTATCCCGGGCTACGTCGACACCCTCGCCGCCAGTGGCGGCGCCAAGCTCTGGCGCGTGCGCGCCGGCCCGCAGGCGCAGCGCGACGACGCCGTCCGCCTCAAAGACCAGATCAAGGCCAAGGTCGGCCTCGACGGCGTCGTGGTGACGGCGCCGTAAGGCGCCTCGTGGCCATGCAAGGGGAGGCGCTCCGATGAACTGGGCCGATTACGTCATCCTGGCCGTCCTGTTCATTTCGGTCTTGATCGGCCTCGCCCGGGGCCTCATTTCCGAAGTGCTCTCGCTGGTGATCTGGGTGGTGGCGTTCTGGGCCGCCTGGACCTTCGGTCCCGTCCTGGCACAACGCTTGGAGTCGTCAATTTCGCTGCCCATGGCGCGAATCGGCATCGGCTACGGTCTGTGCTTCGCGGGCGTGCTGGTCATCGGTGGGCTGTTCCGGTTCCTCGTGTCCCGTCTCATCGCGAGTACGGGCGTGGGCGGGCCCGATCGTCTCCTGGGCATGATGTTCGGCCTGGTCCGCGGCATTCTCATCGTGAGCCTGGTCGTCTTCATGCTGAACTTCACGCCGCTGCCCAACGATCCCTGGTGGCGGCAATCGGCCATGCTGGCCCAGTTCGCCGCGCCGGCGGCCTGGCTCGGCGAGCAGGTGCCGTCGAACGTCCGTGGTTACCTGCACCCCCCGGCGGCGCTGCAAGACATTAAAATGCCCAACGTCCAGCTTCCCAGCCGGGACGACCTGATGAAGCTCCGTGACCTGACGATCCCCGGTCAGGCCCCCGCGCAACGACCCAACGACTCACCGGCCCGGTCCTCCACCTCGGCCTCCTTGTAGGAAGACAACTCCCATGTGCGGAATCATCGGCATCGTCGGTACCACGGAAGTGGCATCGGCCCTGTATGACGGCCTGACCGTCCTGCAACATCGCGGGCAGGATGCCGCCGGTATCGCCACCGTGGACGGTGCGCGCCTGCGCCTGCACAAGGGCAACGGGCTGGTTCGCGACGTGTTCAACTCGGCGGGCGTGAGCAAGCTGCGCGGGCGCATCGGCATCGGTCATTGCCGTTATCCGACCGCCGGTTCGGAAGGCATGGAAGAAGCCCAGCCGTTCTACGTCAACTCGCCGTACGGCATCGCATTCGCGCATAACGGCAACCTCGTCAACACCGAGACGCTCCGTCGCGAGATGTTCGAGGACGACCGCCGCCACATCGATACCGATTCGGATTCCGAAGTGCTGCTCAACGTGCTCGCGCACGAACTGCAGGTGGACGACCGCGGCGATCTCACGCCCGAACACGTGTTCAAGGCCGTGTCGCGCGTGCACGCCCGGGCGAAGGGTGGCTACGCCTGCCTGGCGCTCGTATTGGGTTACGGGCTCATCGCCTTCCGCGATCCCAACGGCATCCGTCCGCTGGTGCTGGGCGAGCGCGTCACCGCTGAAGGCCGCGAGTACGCGGTCGCTTCCGAATCGGTGGCGCTCGACGTGCTTGGCTTCAAGCGCGTGCGCGACATCGCGCCAGGCGAGGCGGTGATCATCACCGACGGTGGCGAACTGCATGCGCGTCATTGCGCCGAAGGTGCCGAGCATTCGCCGTGTATCTTCGAGTACGTGTACCTGGCCCGTCCGGATTCGATGATCGAAGACGTCTCCGTCTACAAGGCACGCCTGCGCATGGGCGAGAAGCTTGCAGAGAAGATCCTGCGCGAGCGCGGCCCGGACCACGGCATCGACGCGGTCATTCCGATTCCGGACACCTCGCGCACGGCGGCGAGTTCGCTGGCGCAGGCGCTGGGCGTGCCCATGCGCGAAGGTCTGGTGAAGAACCGCTATGTCGGCCGCACCTTCATCATGCCGGGGCAGGGTGAGCGGGTGAAATCGGTCCGTCGCAAGCTCAACGCGATCGACCTGGAATTCCGCAAGAAGAACGTGCTGCTAGTGGACGATTCGATCGTGCGCGGCACCACGTCGCGGCAGATCATCCAGATGGCGCGCGACGCCGGCGCGAAGAACGTCTTCTTCGCCTCGGCCGCGCCGCCGGTGCGTTTTCCGAACGTCTACGGCATCGACATGCCGGCGGCATCCGAGTTGGTCGCCGCCGGTCGAACGGTCGAAGAAGTGGAGGAGGCCCTGGGTGCCGACTGGCTGGTCTACCAGGATCTCGAAGACCTGATCTGGGCGGTGTCCGACGGCAACGACGATCTGAAGACCTTCGACACCTCCTGCTTTTCGGGGGAGTACGTGACCGGCGTCGACCGCGACTTCCTGCAGCAGCAGGAGGCCCTGCGTTCCGACCTGGCCAAGCACGAGCGTCGCAGCGCCTGACCTCGGGCGACGGCATGCACGACCTGCACGCGGCCGCGCGGCGTTGCCTCGACGCCGCCGACCCCGCCGAGAAGGTGCGGCTGACGCACGAGGCGTGGCAGGCACTGGAGGCAGGGCGGCTGCGTCCCGACGACGCGTCCCCCGCCGCGCTGCCGATCGGCCCGCCGGGGCGTCCGGCGCGGCCTCGCCTGGTGTCGCCTCGCGACCTGGCGCAACGCGGCCTCGGCTCGTCCGAGGGGCGTGCCGCGCTCGTGCACGCGATAGCGCATATCGAATTCAACGCGATCGATCTGGCGTGGGATGCGGTGTACCGCTTTCGCGGCAAGTCCGACGACTACTACCGCGACTGGGCATCATGCGCCCACGACGAAGCGAGGCATTTCACGATGCTGTCCGAGCGCCTGGCCGAACTGGGGCATGCCTATGGCGACTTCGATGCGCACAACGGTCTGTGGGACATGGCCGAAAAAACGGCGCACAGCGACACCGCGCGCATGGCGCTGGTGCCGCGCGTGCTCGAGGCGCGCGGCCTCGACGTGACGCCTGGCATGATCGAACGCCTGCGTCGGCAAGGCGACGACCGTACCGTGGAGATACTGGCCGTGATCCTGCGAGAGGAGGTCGCGCACGTGGCGGCCGGCACGCGGTGGTTCCACGACTGCTGCGCGCGTGACGGCATCGACCCGGAAGCGACCTTTGCGCGCCTGCTCGACGAGTACATGAACGGGTCGCTGCGCGGGCCCTTCAACGTGGAGGCACGGCGCGAGGCGGGGTTTTCCGAGGCGGAGATCGCCTGGTTGGGTACGCTCGGGTAGATACGGCCGGGGTGCTCCCAAGCGACGATCCCCTCAGTCTCCAAGACATCGTCGCACCGGCGCAAGCCGGTGCCTACGGCCACCGTGTTCGGCTATCGCGGTAGCCCGTTCCTGCCGCCAGGCGCGCCGGAGCGGACGCCTTCCTCGTTCAGCCGAATGCCAGCCCGCGCAGTTCGATCGACGCTCCGTCGATCCGCAACACCGAGCCATGGTCGTACCAGTCGCCCAGCACGATGCGTTGCGCGGGCGCGCCGTCGATCGTGAGGTCGTGGATCGCGGGACGGTGGGTGTGCCCGTGCACGAGGCGGCTCACGCCTGCGCGGCGCATCGCATCCTTCACGGCGTCCGGGTTCACGTCCATGATCGTCTCGTCGATGCGCCCGGTACGCGACTTGCTGTCATCGCGTGCCTTGGCCGCGAACGCGCGTCGCGCCGCGAGGGGCATGGCGAGGATCTGCTGTTTCCATGTATCGGTACGCACCTGGGCACGCACAGCCTGGTACTCGGTATCGTCAGTGCAGAGCAGGTCGCCATGCATCAGCAGCGTCGGCACGCCCTCGATGTCGTGCACCGTTCCGTCGTCGAGCAGGGTCATCCCCGCACGCTCGGCGAAGGCCTGCCCCAGCAGGAAATCGCGGTTGCCGACCATGAAATACACGGGTACGCCACGATCGCTCAGCTTGCGTGTCGCCGCAGCGATGCGGCGAGGCAGTTCGGCGTCGTCGTCATCGCCGATCCATGCTTCGACCAGATCGCCGAGGATGTACAACGCCGTGGCCGAACGGACCTCGTCCGACGCGAGGTAGCGTTCGAAGAGTTCGGTGACGGACGGACGGGCCTCGTCCAGGTGGAGGTCGGCGATGAACAGCGTGCTCATGCGGCCTTCTTGTCGGCCTTCTTCTTCGGGGCGGCCGCCGGTTTGGCGGGTGCCGCCTGGACAGGCGCCTTCGCGCTCGACGCGGCGGCCGGCGCGGCCTTCTGTTCGCCCACCACGCTGGCGGTGTCGATGATCACCAAGGGGTTGGGCACGTCGCCGACGAACGGGCCCTGCGCCCGGGTCGGCAGCTTCGCGATCTTGTCGATGGTGTCCATGCCGCTGACCACCTTGCCGAACACGGCGAAGCCCCAGGTCAGGCCGCTCTGGTTGCTTACGTAGTCGAGGCGGCGGTTGTCGACGAGGTTCACGAAGAACTGCGAGGTGCCCGAATTGGGATCGGTGCCCCGCGCCACCGCCACGGTGCCGCGCAGGTTGGACAGCCCGTTATCGGCCTCGCTGGGAATCGGCGCGCGGGTGCGGCGCTGCGTCAGGTCGCGGCTGTAGAGGCCGCCTTGCACCATGTAACCGTCGACCACGCGATGGAACACCGTGCCGTCGTAGAAGCCGTCGCGCACGTACTGCAGGAAGTTGGCGACGCTCTTGGGCGCCTTCTCAGGGTAGAGCTCGACGGTGAAATCGCCCTGCGTGGTATGCATCAGCACTCGCGGATGCTCCACCGGCCCCTGGGGCGCGGCTTCCGGCTTGGCGGCCTGCTGGGCCAGGACGGCGGCGGGCAGGGCGAGGAGAAGGGCGGCGAGGGCGGTTCTGAGCATGGCGGACCGGCGGACACGGCGGGACAATCCGCCCATGATACGCCCGTTTGCTCCGAATGCTCTGAACCGCGTCATTCGCTGACGATCTCGAGCTCCAGCCCGAGTTCGGCCATCGGCTCGCGTTCTTGCTCGAGGTCGGCCTCGGTGAGCGGGTGTTGGTCGAGCCAGTCCGCGGGCAGCGAAAGGCGCAGGCGCTGGCGCGTCGCCGCCACGCGGATGCGCGGCAACGCCTCGGCGCGACGCGCCCGGCGGAACAGCACGCCCAGGCGAAGAATGGCCGTGATGTGCCGGGCCAGTACGCGATAGCGCGCGGGCAGCGCCGCGATAACCGACTTCTCCGGCTTGCGCCGGTGGCATTCGACGATCGCCGCGAGCAGTTGTTGTTCCTGCCGCGAAAAACCGGCCATGTCGGCGTGGCGCAGGATGTATGCGCCATGGCGCTGGTGCTGGCTATGCGCGATGGCGAGGCCCAGTTCGTGCACCCGGGCGGCCCAGAGGAGCCACTCGCGCGCGTCGTCGTCGAGCTTCCAGGCCTTGGTGAGCTGGTCGAAGAGCGACAGGGCCGTGGTTTCGACGCGGCGCGCCTGGGCCCGATCCACGCCATAGCGGCCGGCGAGGGATTCGATGCTCGCCATGCGCGGGTCGGTGCCGGCGGAGCGGCCGATGAGGTCCCAGAGCAGGCCCTCGCGCATCGAGCTTTCCGACACGCGCAGCCGTTCGATGCCGAGGGCCTCGAAGGCCGCCTCGAAAATGGCCACGCCCCCGGCGAACACCTCCGCCCGGTCGTCCGTGAGCCCGGGCAGCTTCAGCGTGGCCGTAACACCCTGTTCGATGATGGCCTCACGCACCGCGGCGAGGGCTTCAGGCGTGATGCCGTCATCGGCAAGCTTCATGGCCCGCACCACGGAACCGATGGCCTTGGCCGTGCCCGACGAGCCGTAGGCGTCGGCCCAGCCGGCCTCGCGGTATTCCTCGGCGAATTGCTGGAGCAGTACGCCGATCTCGCGACGGGCTTTCTGCCAGCGTTTGCGGGTGATCTTGCCGCCGGGGAAGAAGCGCAGCGTGGACGCGATGCAGCCCACCTGCACGCTTTCGGTGAGCAGCGGCGACGTGCCGCGGCCGATGATGAATTCGGTGCTGCCGCCGCCGATGTCGATCACCAGACGGTGGTCGCGCGACGCCGGCAGGTCGTGGGAGGCGCCCAGGAAGATCAGGCGACCCTCCTCGCGTCCGGAGACGATTTCCACCGGATGGCCCAGCGCCGCTTCGGCGGCGGAAAGGAACGCGTGGGGCGAG
>CAJYHU010000308.1 GCA_913774655.1 uncultured Luteibacter sp.
AGCGCATCGCGGTCTCAAGCGCGAACATCCACACCATGGCGACGCGCTGGGATGCCGTCGTTGGCTCGCCGCCGTCATAGCCCAGGGCCAGGGTGATACGGTCCACCTCGTCGGCCGACACGCGGCGGCGGCGGCTGGGCGGCGGCGGCGGCCGACGCACGTCGTCGAGCGGGTTCACGCGCATCCAGCGCCACTCGCGCCGGGCGATATCGAAGACCGACCGTAGGAAGGCGATCTCTCGGCGCACCGTCGCCGCCGACACGACCTTCAACCTGCCGTCGCGCCACTCCGCCATGATCGTCGCATCTACCTCCGCAAGCTTCCGCTTCGCCAGCGGTGTGCGGCCCATGGCCACGCATCGGGCGATTTCCCAGCGAGCGCCCTTGCGGGTAGGCGCCACCTCCTCCGCCCATCGATCGAGGGCGTCCTTGAGGGTCTTGTCCGGGAGCTTCTTGCCGGTAAGCTCGGCCTCGCGCTGGAGTGCCCAGGCGGCCGCTTCGGCCTTCGTGCGATGGGTTTTGGAGTCCCGCTCCCCGTTCTTGTAGACCTCGGCGAACCAGGTCTTTCCACGCCGTCGAATCGATGCCATGGGCGGCATCGTGACGTAATCCTTGACGTAATAGCAGCGTGGAATAGGTGGGATAGGGAGGGATTAGCCCTTCCGCGAGGCCGCACCTAAAGCTATGATCCAGTTGCCTTAAGTGGCTTTGGCGGGTGTCGGTGGTGATGCGCGGAATTTACCGCAGATTCATCTCCTGGGCACCAATTATAAGACAAAGCCCCGCAGCGATGCGGGGCTTTGTTTTTTCCGCGATAGGTACGCCGCATGAACACGCCGCCGCGCGAGTCGACCAACCTCTCCGCCGACGCCCAGGCCTGCCTGTCGCGAGCCGCCCTGGCGCATACCGCGATGGAGCACGCCGCCCAGGGCGTCACGCTCGCCGCCGATGCGCTGCGTCGCTACGCGAAGTTCTCCCGGCCCGGGCAACCCTCAGCGCACATTGTCCAACTGCGGCAGAACCAGGCCGCGGCGCGCATGGCGTCGGTGCAGGCTCGGCAGGCGTTCGCCGTCGCCGCCCAAGCGTTTCTCCGCGCGAGCGGTTCAACGCTTCCGCCAGGCGTGACGCTGGAGTCGTTCGTGCGGATGTGGATACATCGCGCCAGCTGACGACCTGCCTCACGCGGGTGGCCACGTGCGCGTATGATCCGCGTCACCGTCATGCGAGGCCCTTGAGGATGACCGCTCGCCTTTCCTACCGTTTGCGGGCCGCGCGCGCAGGCGCATTCCTCGGCATCCTGGCCACCTTTGGCGTGGTTGTGCTCCTGCCGATTGGCCTCGACAGGCTGGTCGGTCTGCACATCGCGAAAGCGTGGGGACTCGGCGACTTGGCGGCCCCGCTGTGCCTCATCGGCGCGTTGCCGGGGGGATGGCTCGCGATGTCGATGGCGCGGAAGAACGCAACACCATCGCCTCGATGGCGTCCGCATGAATGACGACACGCGACTTCTGCTTTGGGAAGCCCTCTCCGAACTCTTCCTCGATACCGAAGTGACTGACACCACCGTGCGCTGTATCGCGCAGGTGGTCGCCCAGTCCGGCGTGCCAGTGCCAGAGGTCGAGGCGGTGCTATGGAATGAGGTCTTTCCCGTGCTCTATCCCAATCTGTTGTCCGTCGCGGGTGAGTGGGCGGGCTGGCCGCGGGAATGGCTCAGGGAACACCTCCAGCCCGCTCGGGGTCCTGCCCGGCGCAAGGGGCCGAGGATACTGGTGCGTGACATTGAGGCCCAGTGGAACCGCGTGCTCGCGCAATGCAACACCACGCGATGATGGGACCGAGATCGCCGATCTTGCCATCGGCGATCTCGGGCGCTTACAGACCCGCCCGCAGTACGATCGGTGTCCAGCGCTGTTCGGCCCCGACCGGGCCGTAGCGTCCCGCCCATTCCGCCGGAACGAATCCGGCTTGCGTGCCGAACGGCGCCGGGACGAGTTCGCCCGGCAAGGGGGCCTGGGGGTAGCCCGCCCACGGCTTCAGGGCAGCGGCATGCGGATTGACGGGGATGGTATCGAAACGTGCGGACCCGGCGAAGAAACGCAGGTTGCCGTTCTCCACGTAGAGCCGGTGCGAGCGGTCGCCGTAGCCGCTGTGGATACGATCCGCACGCCATTCCCACGACTGATCGTTCGAAAGCGAGCAGCGCGCCGTGGTCAGACTGCGCTGGGCGATGTCGGCACGCAGGCATTGACCGTTGCCCCGGTTGACGTAACGCCCTTCGCTGTCGAGGCCCCACATCTGTCCGCGGTTGGTCGGATCGCATGACGCCATGCGAACGGTGTCGCCGTCCTGGGCGATACAGCCGCCGACGCCATCGTTGGAACGCAACAGCACCGTGATCTCACGGGTCAGAAACGGGTGGGAAAGATCGAGTTCGTACGACAGCGCGCGGGACACGGGCATCGTGCGATCGGTGTGACGCCACCGTGCGCCTTCCCACCACCAGGTCTTCTCGTTGCGGTCGTAACCCATGTCGATGCGTACGCTTGCGATGCCCTCGTAGTCGCCCGGCAGCCTCCAGCCTGACCAGGCGGCCATGGTGGCGCTGCGCATCATCGGCGTCATGCGCTTTTCGGTCAGCTTCACGCTGTCGGCGTACACGCGCTCCACGAGCGAATGTTTCAGCGACGGCGCTATCGGTGCCTCCCACAACACACGCGTGCCCCGATCGACCGGACGCGCCACCAGCGAGTAGTCGTTGAAACGGAAGCGAAGCTCCTCACGGGTGGTGTAGGCGTAATTGAACGAAAGATTGAAAGGAATCTTCGCGGCCAGCAGGGAATCCGCCTTTCCGTCGGTCGATAGAGAGTCGCCGGACGTGCCGCCGATACCGACGGTCCGCTCTTTGCTTTCGGCATAGTCGAATTCCGTGCGTCCGTCACTCAACGGGAGGTAATCGACCATCAACGGCGTGGCGCCCACCGCCTTGACGGCATGGCTCACGCGATAGGTCCACGGCAGGTAGGCGGCGGTCAGGTTGACGCCTTGCCTGTGCCCCTCGTGGATACCTGCCGCCGTGGGCGTGATCGATGGCCAGGTGTGGACATGGATCTCCTTATCGTCGCCCGTGCGCGTCGCGCTGCGGATCACGTCGATCGACAAACGGCCGGTGATTTCCTGGGTACCGGTGTCAAGCACGCCTTCGTGGATGCGCAGCATGGGCACCGGCGCCGTGTCGTTGCTTGCCAGCAAACGACCCTTCGGGCCGACGTCGTCGGCGTCCTTCTGGAAATCGGCCAGTCCGGCCATCAGCGCCTGGGTCCAACGAGCATCCCACCGGGCGTCGGTCGAGCCGACGCCGATCATGTCGACGTCGCCGTCCGCTTCGCGCACGAAGAGCGTGTCGCCCCCGGTCGGGGCCACGCCGAAGAAGCGCGCCACCACCTGCCGCTCGGCGCCGTCCATGCAGACGAACACAGGCACGCCAGCCAGAGCATGCCGCGGCGATCGCCCAGCGTATCCAGCGCGTCGGCGGCGACCACCGCCATAGCGCCGGCGTCCGGCGAAGACAGCGCCTCGACATCGGCTTGCGACAGTTGCGCCGCCGGCGTCACCCGGGCACCCGCGCCGTCGATCAGGTGAAGCACGTGACCTTGCGGGGCGCCGAACGTCACCAGGGGACCTTGGGGGCGCTCTTGCGCCCCAGCCTGCGGTGCCAACGTTGAGAGACCGAAGCAGAGGGTGAAACCGATGGCGCGTGTCAGCGAACGACGAGAGGGAAATGCGGACTTCATAACGTCTCCTTGTTGTGTCCGCCGTCAACGTTACCGGGCTGAATCGCCGTGTCGATGCGGAAACGGCTCAGGTTCAAGGGTGCAGCAAGCCATTCACGCGACAAGGGCGTCGCGCGACCGTCTCTGATTTCAATGACCTGCGCCAATCCGTCGCGTTACCGGCTAGGTCCTGGCATCCGTTCGCGTAAGCGGTTTCCTACGTCGCGCGCGGGCGAGCGCCTGCAAGCGTCAACGGCATAGTGGAGATGACGATGTCGCGTTCCGTGGCTTCGCCGCTGCGAGAAGATAACTCCGGCACATCGTCGGCAATTCCGTGCGCAGCACGTCGATGTTCTCCGGCGATGCCGCGTTTTCCAGCACGGCTCGCACCGTGCCGTTGAGCATCGTGCGCAACGCATAGCTGACACGGTGAAGATCGTCGAAGCGGGCGTCGGAGGCCTGGCCCAGGAGGCCGGCAATGATGCGGTCGGTACGTTGCGTGATGTCATGGACGAGCGGCGCCGTTTCCAGTTCCGCCGCAACGACATACAGCGCCCGGGACCCGGGCATGCCGCGAAGCTTGGCGTCCAGGTAGGCCCGGCCCAGCCCGTCGGCCATCTCGGCGAGCGGTGCGTGGAACAAGCGAGCTGCCGCGTCTTCCAGCGACTGGATGACGTCTTCCAGGTAGGCCTCAAGCACCGCATAGAGCAGCGCCTGGCGGTGCGGAAAATACTGGTACATCGTGCCGACCGACACCCCGGCGCGTTGTGCCACCTGGGTCGTCGTCAGGCCCGCGTAGCCCTCGGTCAGCAAAACCTGAATGGTCGCCTCGAAAATGGCCGCGACAGTGGCCGCCGAGCGCGCCTGGCGTGGCGTTTTTCGCGGCCTGAGGCCATCGGACGGGGTCACGGGCATATGCGAATGTCAATCGCCGGAAGGAGCTACCAGCTTACTGGGGTGGCGAACCGCCACCTAGTCCGGAGACCCTTCATGACCGATCGCATCACCCTCATTACCGGTGCCAACAAAGGCATCGGCCTGGAAACCGCCCGCCAGCTAGGCATCGCCGGCCATCGCATCCTCCTGGGCGCGCGGGACGCGGGCCGAGTACGCGACGCACTCGACCGGTTGCACGCCGACGGCGTGACCGCCCGCTTCGTGGCGATCGACCTCGACGACCCGGCGTCGATCGCGGCGGCCGCTGATGACATCAAACGCCACGAGGGTCGGATCGACATCCTGATCAACAACGCGGCCATCGGCGATCCGCTGGACGGACCGGTCGGCACGGCCGACCTCGCGGCCGTGCGCCGCATCTTCGACACCAACTTCTTCGGTACCGTCGCGGTCACACAGGCGTTTCTGCCGTTGCTGGGCAGGTCCGGCACCGGCCGCGTCATCAACGTGTCCAGCAGCCTCGGCTCGATCTCGCTGAACGCCAGATCGGAAGAGCACACGTCTGAAC
>CAJYHU010000309.1 GCA_913774655.1 uncultured Luteibacter sp.
CGTCGTAGCTGTCCGACGACGCGGCAGAGAACGTCGTGCGACCGAGACCGTCGGTCACGGCGGTGAGTTGGCCCAGCGGGTTGTACGTGCGGCTGCTGGCGCGGACCACCGCACCACTGGACGAGAGCACCTGTTCGCCAGTGCGGTTGCTCGCCGCATCGAGGGTGTAGTGCACGTGCGCGCCGTTCCCGTCGGTGATGTCGGTCAGCCGGTGGGCGGCATCGTAGGTGTAGGTAGTGGTGACGCCGTCCGGATCGACGAGCTGGTGCAGCGTACCGTCGGGATTATAGGCCAGCGCGGTCGTGGCATCCGCCGTGGACGCCGAGCCATCGACGTTGGCGCGCAGGGTGCGGGACGCCAGCCAGCCACGCGGGGTGTAGGCGAGATCGGTGAGCGTTCCGTTCGGCGCTTTGATGCGAGTGGGACGGCCGGCTTTGTCGTAGGTGACGTAGGTCGTCGTCAGGCCTGCGCCCGAGGTGACGGATTGCAGGTCGCCCAAGTGGTGGCACGGGCCACCGGCCGCGCCGCAGCCGGATTCGTCGGTGGTCAGGTAGTAGGTGTAACGGGTGATGTCCTTGACATCGGTGCGCGGGCCGTCGGATGACAGCAGCAATCCCGGGAGGGGGCACGCGGTGGTGTCGACGGCGGTGCAATAGGTGTTGACTGTACGACGCACACCGGCCGGCGGTGTGCCGGACGCCGTGCAGGTGTAGGTCGAAGCCACCGAAGATGCGATGACACACATCGCCGTGACCTGCCCGGTGGCGTTGTAGGCCCAGCCTTGCTTGGCGACGAGCGTCCCATGAGCGTCCAGGACCGTCCGGACCAGCGGCACCCGCAGGCTTGTATTCCAGGTGATGTTGGTCGTGCGTTGTTCGTCGGCGCCCTTGGCTTCGATGACCTGGGTCAGGAGACCGTTGGTGTCGTAGGTGCGGTTCGAAACGTGGCCGAGAAAGTCCGTGAAGGTGGAGGGGTAGCCATTCGCGTCGTAGGTGCGCGAGGCGTAGTTCTGGCCGCACTCGCCGCAGGGCTTGTCGAGGGTGCTAACTCGCACAAGCTGCTGGATGGTTTGATACGTTTGATGAGATGTGCCGCCTAGTGGGTAGGTCACATCGGATGAGCCATCGGGGTTGTAGGTTACAGACGTTTTATCGATACCGCCGTTGAGGCTGGTCCAAAGCGCACGATGGCTACTGTCGTAAGCTGTGCTCTCCAGGCGAGTACCATTCTCGTCGATGAGCCCGGTCATGGCATACATGTAGTACGTCGGATCTGTACCGCTATTGAGATCCGACTCGTTGTAGACGTAATGGCGGCTCTTGCCATCGGGATACGTAACGGAGGTCAACCGTCCAGCGGAATCGTAGCTGTAAGCCACGATTCCTCCATCAGGCAGGATCACTTGGCTTACCTTGGCGCCATACTCGTAGGTAAACGACAACTTCCGTCCATCGGGTGCCGTCACCGTAAGAAGCAGGTTGGGTTGTGGCGCGACGCTACGAGGGGTTGTGCTGTCGCTATAGAGCAACGCTGCCGTCTGTCCGGTTGCATCACGGATCGATAAAAGCCTCCCATCTGCGGAATAGGCTTCGGTGTGGTGCAGGGACGCGATCCATAGGGAATATGCCGTGGCCGTGCCTTGGCTGTCGGAGGTCTGGGTCAGGACGTCGGGACTATCGGCGCTTGCTGTCCAGACGCCCGGAGATGTCATGCGAAACGATTCCCGAGATCCGTTCGGGCGAGTTGCCGTGATAGAGGAACTCCCGTCTAAGTATGAGCCAAGCGAGAGCGTGCGGTTAAAGGAGTGGCTCCAGCGCTTTCCTATTGTGCTCGAAGCGGCCGAAATATCGCTGTTGTAAAAGCGCCGGAAGCGTAACCATGCGTCGCTTCCGTAGTCCTCTTCTTCGACAAACTTGTTTCCCGTCGACGTATTGACGGGGTCTCCCGCCATCGGCGCTCCTGAGTCGGGTGCGACAGCCGTCCCGTGGCAGCCATTGCCTTCGCCACCATCGCAACCTCCGCCAGCCCCCAGGTTCTTGCCGCCCGGATCGTCCAATGTGCCGAAGCAGCCACCACCTAGGTCACGATCAACACCATAGTTGTTGGCGCTAGGTATATCCGCGTGGCCCACATCGGTGTAGCAGCCCAAGTAGTCCGGTGGGCCTTGACCTCTGCTAGGGGTCGTTTCGACACATCGCTGCGTATATACCCAGCCAGCAGGCGCGTTCTGCACGTACCAGGCAATGACGGCCTCGCACTCAGCTAACGCCTGCGACCGGGTCTTGGGTAGGTAAGCTTCAGCGGGCTCAGAGAAAAAAGCACAAAGCAAGAAAGCCATGCCTAGAATGGCAGTAAAAACAGACTTCACGATGGTCCTACCAATGTGGCGACGGGACCGAAGCCCCCCTGGGGGCGCATGCTAGGTAAGCGGAAAACTCTTGTCTGTAGGCGAAGTCCTGCATATACGAAGAATTCTGCCCCCTTCGCTCTATTTTGTGGCAACGAGAGCGCAGGAGCATCGTGCTGCTACCACCGGATTGAAATTCTTCGCTAGCTGGTGGTGTCGGGCGTGTTTGTGGCTGTTGACCGCCAGCCGCACGACCAAGTCCATTGATGGCGCTCTAGAAAAGACCTGATTGATATCCGCGCCCAGTGCGGTGTACTTAGAGCGATTTGCGTCCGGCAGTATGAAGCAGCCGACATGCGCGAGCGCGTCATACTCCTCGGCGATGGACGACAAGACGGATCGAGTGCGAGAGAGCCCCCCGGCGTTTGTTCGAAACCACTCGTCGATGAGATGCCGGGATGCATTCGTGTTATCCGGTGGCGTCGGGTTTTCGCCTCGTGGTGGTTACGACTTTTTTCGCGGCGGTGCCGCACCGAGAGTTCGCGGACACGGTCCGTTCCCACCCGGGGGTGAGGTTGAGTAAGGGAAAGGGCCGGGCATGCAAGAGCGCATCGCCCGGCCGTCATCACCTCACTTCGCCGGCACGCCCATTTCCTTGAGCAGGTTGTCGGCATGGTCGAGGTGGTGCATCACCCAGAGCATGTAGCGTACGTCGACCTGGATCGAGCGGTTGAGCGCGGGGTTGAACAGCCAGTCGCCGCTGACCGATTCCCAGTTGCCGTCGAAGGCGAGGCCTACGAGGCGGCCTTGGGCGTCGAGCGCGGGTGAGCCGGAGTTGCCGCCGGTGATGTCGAGGTCGGCGAGGAAGTCGACGGGCAGGGTGCCCTGCTTCGTCGAGGCGTAGCCGTCGAAGGCGCCGGCGCGGATCGCGTCGGTTTCGGCCTTGGGTGCGTTGAACGGCTCGACGCCGGTGTCCTTCTCGAGGATGCCCTTGACCGTGGTGAACGGTGCGTAGGACACGCCGTCACGCGGCGCCACGCCCTGCACGTTGCCGAAGGTGACGCGCAGCGAGCTGTTCGCATCCGGGTAGACCGGGAGGCCCTGGGCTTCCTTCCACGCGATGATCGCCTGCATGTAACGCGGGCGCAGCTTCGCCAGTTCGCCGTCGCGGGCGTCTTCGGCGTCCTCGATGCGCTTCATGTCCGGCAGCATCGCGTTGGCGAGCTTCAGCGCGCTGTCGTCGCTCGCGGCGATCGCCTTGGCGTCGGCCTTGAACCACTTCAGGCGTTCGGCGGTGTTGCCGAGCCGGCTTCCCGTGTAGAGGGATGCGGCCTTGGCCTGGATCGCCGGGCGGTTGGACGCGCCACCGAGCCAGCGGTCGAGCGACGGGATCCGTTGGTCGGCGGGCAGCGTGACGTAGCGGACCAGCGCGTTGGTCAGCAGGTCCTGGTCGGTCTTCGGGTCGTAGCGGCGCTCCATCTGTTTGAGCGCACCTTCGATACGCGGTTCGTCGCGTTGCTGATACCCGGCGTCGCGCTCCATGTCGGGCTTGGTGCGCTCCTGGGCGAGGCGGGCCAGGCGCATGGCGCTGGAAAACAGCTGCGTGCGCGAGATCAGCGACAGGTCGAGGTCGCGGTCACGGGTGGCCTCGGCGGCCTTGAGCTTGCCCTTGAGCGCGGCGATGTCCTGCCGGAGTGCTTCGTTGGTCGCGCCGCCCTGGTGGGCCAGCCAGGCATCCAGGTCGGCTTCCTGCTTCTGCTTCACCGCCACGGCGTCGGCGCGGCGCAGGCCTTCGAGTTGGCCGCCGAAGTTCTTGAGGTAGTTGTTGAGCCCGGCGACGTAGCTGGCGTACTTCACGGTGACGTCGGGATCGCGCTTGCCGTTGGCGGCGATCGTGTCGAGCTGCTGCTGGTAGATCGCGATCTGGGTCGGGTAGGTCCAGTCGATCGCGCTTTGCACTTCCTGCGCCAGGCGATAGCGGTTGGTGCGGCCGGGGTAGCCCACCACCATCACGTAATCGCCGTTTTCGAGGCCCTGCGGGTTGATCTTGATGACGTGCTTGGGGTGGTAGGGCACGTTGTCTTTGGAGTACGGGGCGGACTTGCCGTCCTTGGACACGTAGGCGCGCAGGTAGCTGAAGTCGCCGGTGTGGCGCGGCCACATCCAGTTGTCGACGTCGCCGCCGAACTTGCCGATGGACTCCGGCGGCGCGTAGACCAGGCGCACGTCCTTGATCTCCAGCTGCTTGATCAGCTGGTAGCTGTACCCGCCGTGGAAGGTGTAGACGTCGCAGCGGTAGCCGTCGGTCTCGCAGCCCTTGACCAGTTCCTTCTTGGCCAGCTCGATGGCGTCGTAGCGCTGCTTGCCGCTCATGTCGGGCGTCAGCTTCGCGTCGATGTCTTTCGTGACGTCGCGGATCTCTTCGGTGACGAACACGCGCATGTCCGGCGAACCGGGCAATTCGTCAGCGACCGTCTTCGCCAGGAAACCCTGTTCGATGAGGTTCTTTTCTTTCGTGGAGTTGTATTGCAGCGCGCCGTAGCCGCAGTGATGGTTGGTCACCACCAGGCCGTCCGGCGACACGAACGATGCCGTGCAGCCGCCGAGGCTCACGATGGCGCCCATGGGATACGCGGTGAGGTCGGTCAGCGTGGCCGGATCGAGCTTGAGGCCGTGCTGCTTGAGGGCACCGGCGATCTTCGGCAACTGGGCGGGCTGCCACATGCCTTCGACGGCGTGGGCGGCGGGGACGAGCGCGGCGGCGAGGGCCGCGGCGAGGGCGAGACGGCGCATGACGTGGGCTTCCTTCGTAACGATGTCGTGGCGTGAAACGGGTGAGGCGTGCGACGGGTCAGGAACCCTTGGGCACGAAACGGTTCAGCGGCTGGACGTAGGGGCCGTTCCAGTCCGCGTCGAAGATCCGCCCGAGCGGGCGGGCCAGGGGGCCGTGGATGAACAGCGAGGCATCCACGGCGCTCTCGAAATAACTCCAGCTCCAGTTGCCGGTGCCGACAAAACCGAGGTCATCGTCGACGAGCGCGTATTTCGCATGCTCGACCCGCGCATAGGGGATCGGGCCCGACGCGGCCTGCGGTACGGTCGAGTAACGCACCTCGATGCCGGGCACCGCGGCGAGGCTTTGCAGATAGGCAAGGTCGTGGCCGCGCAGGGCCCAGTCGGCGACGATGATCTGCACGGTCACGCCGCGGGCGGCGGCGTCGCGCAGCGGCGTATCGATCGCCGTCCAGTAGCCCTTGGGGCCGAAATCCTTGAAGGCCGAGAGCGTCATCACCTGCACGCGGATGCGGTGTTGCGCCTGTTCGAGCAGACGCGTCAGCGCGGGCGCCTCGCCGGTGAGCCAGGCCGGTTGCATCGCGTGCGGGCTGAACGCGGGAAACACCGTGCTGGGCCCCTCGGCACCGTCGACCACCACCGGTGCGAATTCGCTTACGGGGGTGAATGCGGGCGGCGGCACGAGCGGCGCGGCGACACGTGCGTCGGCCGGTTGTTCGGCCAGGTGCCACAGGTGCTGGAATTCGGCTTCGAACGTGGCGCCCATGCGTGCATCGCGCATCCGTACGCCCACCTCGTGGATGTGCTGCAACGCGCGCCAGTCCCAGTTCTGGCTACCCACGAACACGTCCTGGCCGTCCACTTCCATGAACTTCACGTGCAGCACGCCGCCGGTCATGTCCTTCACCGGCATCTGTCGGATCGTGATGCCGGGCGCGTCGCGCAGGGCATCGACCGCCGCCTGACTTTCGTGCATGAAGCTGCTGTCGAGCAGCAGGTTAACCTTGACCCCGCGCTTGCCCTGGTCCTTCAGCGCGTCGACGATCGGTGCGAGCGCGCCACCCGGCGGGTTGGTCAGGTAGAACGCGGCGATGTCGATGTGCGTTTTCGCACCGCGCACCATCGACAACCACGTGGGCGCGGTACGCGCCGTGTCGGTCAGGCCGAAGGTGGTGCCTTCGGGAACGCTCTCTACCCATGCGAAGGTCGTCGGCGCGGTGGTGGGCTTGGCCGCCATCGCGGACGGGGCGAGCAGGATGGCGAGGCTGCCTGCCAGCAGCCGTCGCATGACGGAAGAGGTGTGTCGCAAGGTTTTGGCCCTATCGGCAAGAAATAACGGCGCTTGCTCAGCATCAACGTTATAACATAACGTTCACGGGTTGCCACGACAGCCTGACCGATGCCGCCCTTCGCTCATCTTCTCACTCTCACGTCCGTGCGATGCACGGTGACGGCCGATGACACGCGGGGTCGCGTCGCCGGACGCCTCGCGCCATGACCGCATCGCCATCCTCGCGGGTTCCGGTGTGGGCCCTGGCCGCGAGCGGTGCGCTGGCCCTGGTGCTCGGCGTCGTCGCTTCGGCCCTGGCGCCGCTCGTCGTCCGGCTGGAGGGCCTGGCGTTCCTGCTTGCCGCGACGGGGTTCGTCGGCGAGGCGCTGGTGACGGCGGTGCGCCGCCGCTCCGGTGCGTGGAGCGGTCCCATGCGGGCCATGGTGTATCCGAAACTCCCGGCGCATCCGCTCCTGCGGCAGGCCACGCTCGGCGCCCGCCGCGCCCGCGCGCGCCTGGATGCCATCGACTGGATCGGCGACTGGGCCCCCGGTGCCGTTGCGGCGGTGGGCAACCTGCTCGTGCTGGCGTCGGCGATCGGCTACCTGCGCACGCCCGGCTGGATGGACGTGCCGCCGCCCACCTGGGCGGCCATCGCCTTGCTGACCGCCACCATCCCGCTGGTCTTCGCCCAGCGGCTGGCCGCGGCGCATCCTCCCGTCCACGGCGCGGGCATCGAGGTGCTGGTGCGCGTGCCGCTGGTGACGGCGCTGGTGGGTGGCGCCGCGTCGTTGTTCGCGGCGCAGGGCTACCTGTGGGCGAATGCGGCGCTCTACACGATCGGCGCGATCCTGGTGCTCGCGGCGGCCGAATCGCTGCTGCGCGCGATCGCGCAGTGCTTTCTTCCGCTGGGGCCCTTCGCCGGGCGGAAGAATCCAGCCTTGCCGTGGCTGCCTTCGCTGCTGCAGCTGGGCTGGCCTCGTCCCGGCCGGGCGGCGCGATGGCTGCGCGATGCTTACCACATCGACCTGACCCGCAGTTGGGTGCTGGCCTTCATGGCACGCGCCGCCTTACCCGTGCTCCTTTTCGTGGCGGCCCTCGCGTGGCTGTCGACCGCCGTCACGGTGCTTGGCGTGTCCGAACGCGCGGTGATCGAACGGCTGGGTGTGCCCGTCGATGTGGTAGGCCCGGGCATCCACGCGCACTGGCCGTGGCCCGTCGGTCGCGCCCGGCGGGTGGAACGGGGCGTCGTGCACCAGTTGCCCATCGTCTTTTCCGCGCGCCCCGGCGGACGCCTGCTGGCCGAACTGGCGAGTGCGGGGGCCGCCGACGCCGAGGCCGCGATGGGCGCCGAAGCGATCCCGGCGGCCACCGCGGACCGCCTGTGGGACGGCACGCATCCGGGCGAGGCGAGTTATCTCATCGCCAGCCGCTCCGGCGATCGCGACGGGTTTCAGATCGTCAACGTCGACCTGCGGGTGGTGTTCCGCACCGCCGACGACGCCGAGGGCGCGATGGCTTCGGTCTACGGTGCCGACGATCCGGCCTCGCTCATCCGCGCTACCGCGGGACGCCTCCTGGTCAGTCATTTCTCGTCGTCCACGCTCGATCAATTGCTCGGCGAGAACCGGGCGCAGTTCGTCGGCCGCTTCCGCGACGACCTCCAGGCGCGGATCGGCGCGATGCCCGCGTG
>CAJYHU010000310.1 GCA_913774655.1 uncultured Luteibacter sp.
TGGGCTACCTCGCCACCGACCGCGCCACGCAGAAGACCAACGACTTCAGCGCCAACGTGGGCGGCGGCCTGTTCGACCTGCCGGGCGGCACGGTCAGCATCGCCGGCGGCGTCGAACACCGCAAGGAAGAAGGCCGCTTCACGCCGGATGCCACCGATGCGCTCGGCCTGACGACCAACCCCGCCAGCCAGCCGACCAACGGCAGCTACATCGTCAACGAGGCCTACCTCGAACTCGACGTGCCGCTGCTGCGTGACCTGCCCGGCGCGAAGGAGCTCGGCGTCAACGTCGCCAGCCGCTACTCGCACTACAGCAACTTCGGCAGCACCACGAACAACAAGTACAGCTTCCGCTACCGCCCGATCGACGACCTGCTCGTCCGCGGCACCTATGCGCAGGGCTTCCGCGCGCCGAGCATCCAGGATCTCTTCCAGGGCACGGCGCAGACCTTCGACAACTATCTCGACCCGTGCGACGCGGTCTACGGTTCGGCCGCCGCCAAGCCGGTCTGCGCCGCCCAGGGCGTGCCGGCCAACTTCCGCCAGGTCAACCAGAACGGCCAGCCCATCGCCAGCGCCAACGGCGATTCGGGCCAGGTGCCGTTCCTGCAGGGCGGCAGCACCCAGGTCAAGCCGGAGAAGTCGATCACCCGCACCGTCGGCCTCGTGTACAGCCCGCACTACGTGCAGGGCCTGGACTTCACGCTCGACTACTACAAGGTGCAGGTCACCAACGCGATCACCAACCTGACCGCGAACGGCGTCCTGAACTTCTGCTACATCCAGAACATTCCGTCGTTCTGCAACAACGTGACGCGCGACGCGACCGGCACGATCACCAACCTGCTGGAAACGCCCGCCAACGTGGGCACGATCCAGACCCAGGGCTACGACTTCGGCGTGCATTACCGCCTGCCGGAGACGTCGATCGGCACGTTCTCGATCGCGTCGGACAGCACCTACCTGAAGCAGTACGACGAGACGGCGGGTCCGGGCGCGCCGTCACGCCACCTGGTCGGCTACCAGGTCAACCAGGCCGTGGCCACCAACGCCTCCGCCGGCGAGTTCCGCGTGCGCTCCAACCTGGCCCTGAACTGGGAATACAAGTCATTCGGCGCGAGCTGGACGATGCGTTACTTCTCCGGGCTCAAGGACGTCTGCGTCGACAGCTTCGAGTGCTCCAACCCGAACCAGATCAACAACGACACCGGCACGCTGGGCGTCGCCCGCAAGGGATCGGTCACCTTCAACGACGCGCAGTTCCGTTACCGCGCACCGTGGCAGGGCACCTTCACCCTGGGCATCAACAACGTGTTCAACCGCAAGGGTCCGCTGTACTACGACGCCGCGTCCTCGGGCGTGCCGCCGTACAACTCGGCGTTCGACGTGGATCGTTTCTTCTACGTCAGCTACGACCAGAAGTTCTGATCCTGGCGTTGCCGCGGCCCCCGAGGGCCGCGGCAACCGCCGACAGGCTCATTCGATCGTCAGCAACGGCCGCTCCGGCGGCCGTTCGCTTATCCGCTCGCCGAGCGCCTCGATGGCCTCGGACTGCCGGAACGATGCCATGTCCACGCCCTGCACCGCCTCGAGCGGCGCGTCGGTGCGTCCGGTCAGGAGCATCGCGGTAAGGCAACGCAGGATCGGGTATTCCGGCGCCATCTCTTCGATAAAGAGGAACTGGCCCGCCTGGTTCACCTCGAGGAAGTGATAACCGCCCTCGCGATCGATCACGAGGTCGACCGCACCGAACACGAGATTCAACTCGCGCATCAGGGCGCGCAGTTTCTGTTCCACGTCGCCCGGCAGCGTGAAGGCTTGCGCGAGCAGCTCGCCGCTCTTTGCGTGGCCGCGCCAGTCGACGAAACCGCCGCCTCCGGCGCGCCGGGTCAGTTTGAGCGCGAACATGCGCTCACCCATCACGGTCACGCGTACGTCGGCCGCTTTTTCGATGTATCGCTGGTAGATGCCCGGACAGACGGCGATGGCCTCCGGCGGCAGATCGCTGTGGTCGTCGAGCAGGGTCACGCCGACCGCGTGCATGCGGCCGCTGTCGCTCTCTTCCCAGTGATGCACGAGGAAGCTCTTGAAGACGATGCGTCCCCAGCGACGACGCAGGGCATCCACCTGTTCCGCGTCGGTGGTGACCACGGTGTCGGGAAACGGGATGCCAAGCCGGCGGCAGGCGTCCAGTTGCACCAGCTTGAGCTCGGCGCGCTGGGCGGCGGGTAGCGGGTTGATCCACAACGCATCGCCGACGCTCTGGGCGATACTGAACAGGCCACGCTGGAAGAGCTTCCACTCCCACTCGGCGAACGTGCGATCGGCGTCGGCACAGTGTGGCGCGGGGTCGTGGAGGCGACGGTTCCAGACCGCGCCGATGCGGTCGTCGCCGCGCAGCGAATCCTCCAGCGACAGCGCGTCGTTGGCGATATGGAAGGTGTAGTGCGCCCCGGGGCGCGCCTGCAACGAAGGCATCCACAACGGCGTGACGCCCTGCCGTTCGAGTGCCCAGGCCGCGGCACAGGCGTGGGGATCGATATCGGGTGCAAGGATGAGGGGACGTTTCATGGCCTGATCCGCGAGGGACGACGAGGACGGTCCAGGACGACACGCCCCTTCCGGGGCATGTCGTTCCGGTGGCGGACGCTCAGAGGATGAAGTGTTCCGGTTCCGGACGGTCGGTGGTGTCGATGGTGAGGAACAGGCCCTTGTCGTCCTTGTCCTTGGTCACCTCGGTGACGTCCGAAGCGTTGATGCGGGCGAAAGCGCGGGTCGTGATCGATTCGTTGGACGGCTGCATGGCAGAACTCTCCTGAAGTGATTGCACGGTGGTAAACGCACTGGTGGTGCTCGCCAGCGGCATGCCGTGGCGAACCTGTCCGATACTAAGCGTCCCGCGCCACCCCGCCCGGCCCCGTCGCCACCGAGGGGACGATTTGCCGAATCGACGCGTCGATTCGAAAGAACATGCGAACGGTTCCCACTCACCCCGCCCCGTCGACAGGCAACGTCATCCGGGCGATGGCGCCCCGGGCATCGTCGCGCGGGTGCAGTTCGAGCGTGCCGTGCTGCGCCTCGACGATCTGTCGCGACAACGCCAGGCCGATGCCCGCGCCCTGCGGCTTGGTGGTGAAGAACGGCACGAAGAGATTGCCGCTAGAGGGAATACCGGGCCCAAGATCGCTGACATCGATGACCGCCACGGCGCCTTCCCGTCGCCAGGCCAGCACCACGGCCGCCTCGCCGCCCGCCTCCACCGCATTGCACAGCAGATTGATCAGCACGTGCTCCAGTTGGTCGGCGTCGCCCTGCACGGCCAAGGCGCCACCGGCGCGAAGCCTCAACCGGGAATCGTCGAACAGGTCGACGACTCGTGCACACAGCGCCCCCACGTCGACACGTGCCAGGCGCGGCGGTGGCAGGCGCGCCATACGCGCGTACTGGCCGACGAAACGCTGCAGTGCCGCGCTGCGCTGGCCGATCACGGTCAAGCCGTGGCGAAGGTCGGCGTCCAGGTCGGCATCCAACGACCGTCCCGGTCCGGGAAGCAGGCCCTGCAACGTGTCGACCATCGAGCCGATGGGCCCCATCGAATTGGCGATTTCGTGGCTGAGCACGCGAAGCAGGCGCCGGAAGGCGTGGGCCTCTTCCTCCCGTAACGCCCGCTCCATGGGTTGCAGCACCAGCAGCCGGCCATCCTGGCTCCGGCTGCGCAAACGCGCGTGCCCGACCTGCCATCGCCCCGATGAGCCGGCGAACGCATGGGCGACGATCTCGCCGGACGCGACGTCGAATAACGGAGCAAGTCCCAGCGACAAGGCGTCGGCACCGAGCAATCCGACCGCGGGACGCCCGAGCAGGCGCTCGCCGGCCGGATTGACCAGGCGCAGGCGCCCGTCACGTTCGAAGGCGAACACCGCGCCGTCCAGGGCGGCGAGCGTCTTGCTTAGCAGTTGTACCGACTCCTGCAGGCTGCGCTGTTCGTCCTGAAGCCGTTCGGCGAGTTCGTTGAAGCGTACGGCGATGTCGCCGATGCCCTCGCGATGCCCGGTAACGGTGGCACGCACGCCGTAGTCGCCTTCACGCAACGCCTCCAACAGGCTGGCGACGGTCTGCAGCCGGCTTGGCCGGTGGCTGAGCACATGCGAGGCGGCGAACGTCAGCGCCACCACGAGCACGAACAGGGCCAGCGCTTCGGCGGGCTCGGGTGGCCCGACGCACAACACGCATGCGAGCGCCAGCAGGGCCGGCGACGCGACGAGCAGGTTATGACGCCTCATCGCGTTGCAGTCCGTGTTTTTCCATGCGCCGGTAGAGGCTCTGCCGGGTGATCCCCAGGTGCTCTGCCGCACGCAGCAGGTTGCCATCGTGGCGTTCGATGGCGCCGCGCAACATCATCGCTTCGGCATCGTCGAGGGTCATGTCCTCCACGCCGCGCGTGCGCGCCGATCGGCGCAGGCGCAGGTCGGCCACGCTCACCCGCGATCCGCCCAGCAAAGCGGCCCGCTCCATGGCATGGGCCAGTTCGCGCACGTTGCCCGGCCACGCATACTCGATCAGCGCGCGCTCCACGCTGGCGTCCATGACAGGGGTATCGCGCCGGTAACGCCGGCTCGCCGCGGTCA
>CAJYHU010000311.1 GCA_913774655.1 uncultured Luteibacter sp.
GGCGGCATCATCGGCGTGGGCATCTTTGTCCTCCCGGGCCAGCAGGCGGCGGTGAACGCCGGCCCGGCGGTGGCGCTGAGCTTCATCATTGCCGGGCTCGGCAGCGCGTGCGCTGCGTTGTGCTATGCGGAGTTCGCCGGGCTGATCCCGGTCACCGGCAGCGCCTACACCTACGGCTACGCCGTGCTCGGCGAAGGCGCCGCCTGGATCATCGGCTGGGACCTCCTCCTCGAATACGCCCTGGTGGTGGCCGTGGTCGCCATAGGCTGGTCGGGCTACGTGCAGGTGCTGCTGGCGACCGCGGGCGTGCACCTGCCCGAATGGGCGCAGAAGAGCATGAGCGCCGACACCATGGCGTTCTACTGGCAGCGTGCGCTCGGATCGTTGGGCGTGCACGTTGGCGAGCCGGTGCCCGCGCCGACGGACGGCCATCGCTTCAACGTGATCGCGGCGGGTATCTCGCTGCTCGTGGCGATCCTTCTCTCGGTGCGCACGGAATGGGGCGCGCGGCTGAACACCTTCATCGTCGGCATCAAGGTGCTCGGCGTGATGCTGGTGATCGGCGTCGGGGCGTTTTTCATCGACACCTCGCACTGGCATCCCTTCATCCCCGAACGCGTCGTCGACGCCAACGGGACGGGTCATTTCGGCTGGAACGGCGTCTTGACCGGCGCCAGCGTCGTCTTCTTCGCCGTGTTCGGCTACGACACCCTGACCACCGCGGCCGAAGAGGCGCGCGATCCGCAACGCGACCTGCCGCGCGCTGTACTGTTGTCGCTGGCGGTGGCGATGGTGCTCTACATCGCGGTGTCGCTGGTGCTGACCGGCATCGTGCCCTACACGCGCCTCGGCGGCGAGGCATCGGTCTCGGACGCGTTCAATGCCATCGGCCTGCCGTGGATCAGCAACATCGTCGCCGTCGCCGCGGTGATCGGCGTGATCAGCGTGCTCTTCGCGTTCATGCTCGGTGCCGCGCGCATCTGGTTCGCCCTCTCGCGCGACGGCCTGCTGCCCGCATGGTTCTCCCGCGTACATCCACGCTTCGGCACGCCGGCGCGGCCGACCATGATCCTGGGCCTGTTCACCGCGGTCGTCGCCGGCTTGTTGCCCATCGGCGAGGTCGCGGAACTGGTCAACATCGGGACGCTCAGCGCGTTCATCCTCATCTGCGCATCGGTGCTCGTGCTGCGCGTGCGCAAACCGGGTCTGGAGCGCAAGTTCCGCACGCCGGCCGTGTGGTTCGTGGCACCGCTGGGGATCCTCTTCTCGCTGGCGCTGATCTGGGGGCTCCCGTGGATCACCTTCGAGCGGTTCGCCATCTGGATGGCGCTGGGCCTGATCGTGTACTTCACCTACGGCGTAAGGCACAGCAAGCTCAACCGGGGCCCATGACGGCGACGTGACGGCGCCCGGTCCGCGCGCTGCTTGAATGTGCGGGGGCGGGCGCCTACCTTCGTGTTTTCGTCCTCACGAAGGAATCGCCATGGCTGTCGATCTCTCGGATTTTCCCATCACGCAGCGTTGGCCGGCGACGCATCCCGAGCGCCTCCAGCTGTATTCGCTCAACACGCCCAACGGAGTGAAGGTCTCGATCCTGCTGGAAGAGCTGGGCCTGCCTTACGAGGCGCACCGGGTGGACATCCTCAAGGGCGAGAGCAAGTCGCCGGCATTCGCGTCGCTCAATCCGAACGGGAAGATTCCCGCGATCATCGATCCCGACGGTCCGGGCGGCAAGCCGCTCGCGCTGGCCGAATCCGGCGCCATCCTGCACTACCTCGCCGAGAAGACCGGCCGGTTCATTCCGCAGGACCCGGCGCGCCGCTGGGAGACGATCCAGTGGCTGCACTTCCAGATGTCCGGCGTGGGCCCGATGTTCGGGCAAGTGGGGTTCTTCCACAAATTCGCCGGCCGCGACTACGAAGACAAACGGCCGCTCGAGCGCTACGTGGCCGAGTCGAAGCGCCTGCTTGGCATCCTCGACGCACGGCTCGCCGACGGCCCATGGATCATGGGCGAGGATTACACCATCGCCGACATCGCGACGCTCGGCTGGGTCAACAACCTCATCACGTTCTACGACGCACGTGAACTGGTCGGTTTCGACGACTATCCGAACCTCGCCGCGTGGCTCGAACGTGGCATGTCACGGCCGGCCGTGCAGCGCGGGTTGAAGATTCCCTCGCGCTGAACCCATCGCGCGCCTCCACACCCGGACTGGTGGGCGGCGTCGTCGTCGACGAGCGGGATGCGCGGTATGCCACCTTTCGGTTTTGAGGTGAATCTCACTTGTCACGTTTGCATGGTATCCCGCGGTGCCCGTCGCCAGATGCCTGACGGCCGCATCAGCGCTGGCCTGTGCCTGAATCCGCGCCCGCCGATTTGCAAGGCAGGGCGCCAGGACGAAGCATGACGTTCCTGCACCGTATGGAAGGAACGCCCGCCGCATGTCGTCTGGAAGGATCGCCGTCACACTGACGGCCGGTGTCGCCACGCTCGTGGCGGCACTCCATGGATCGGCCTATCTCACGTATCGTTTGCTCGGCTTCGATGCCTCGCCGCCCTGGCATGCCTGGTGGCAGTACGCCAACGTGGCTCAGCGACCCGCGTACGCGTCCGTCGCCTGGCGTATTCATCTCGCCGGCGCCTTGGGCATCGGCGTCCCCGTGTTCGTGTTCGGCGTGGTCATGGTGCTGCTGTGGCGGCGTTCGAAGGGCTCGCTCTACGGCGAGGCGCGCTTCGCGCGCCGCGCCGACCTCGCCAGACACGGCATGTTCGACCCGTCGCCCACGGGGCTCGTGGTCGGCCGCCTGGGACGTCGGCTCATCCGCATGCCGGGCCAGCAGTTCGCCCTGCTCGCGGCGCCTACGCGCAGTGGCAAAGGCGTCGGCATCGTCATTCCCAATCTTCTGACCTACGACGGTTCGATCGTGGTCCTCGACATCAAGCAGGAGAACTTCGACCTCACCAGCGGCTGGCGTGCCGCGCAAGGCCAGGACGTGCACCTGTTCAACCCGTTCGCCGAGGATGGACGGACGTCGCGGTGGAATCCATTGCACTACGTGTCTGATGGCGTCTTCCGCGTTTCCGTCCTCATGTCGATCGGCGTGACGC